>DASPZW010000340.1:0-6843 GCA_035636055.1 Actinomycetota bacterium | reverse complement strand
CCCAACGCCGACGCAGGCGGCAGGCGCAGGACGGTGCCGGGTGGCACGCGGGCCGGGTCCTGGATCTCGTTGAAGGCGGCAATGATCCGCCAGGCAGACGGGTCGCCGTAGTGCGTGAACGCGATGTCCTCCAGCCGTTCGCCACGGGCGGTGGGTCCGCCGGTCCCTCCCGCAGTCCCACCCCCCAGCATCCGGTGCATGGTCACCTGTTCCTCCGGTATGGACGGCCCATCCGGGTCAGGCGCCATGAGGCCTCGGTCGATCGGGGCCTCCTGGGACTGGGCCTCCTCCTCGCCGACCCGCAGGAGCCGCATGCGCAGCCACGAGCGCATGGGCGCTCCCGCGGGCGTGAACTGCTCGAGGCGCTCCGCGATGGCGGCCACGATCCCCGGGACGTTCCACGCCTTCCCCCAGACGAAGCGAACCAGCGGCGGCTGGCGGAAACCCTCGTCGTCTCTGGCGTTCTCGGCGAGCCGCCACAGGGGCCGGGTCAGGTCGCGCACGTCGTCGGTCTGGATGGTGGAGCCGGCGATCTGCACGTCGAAGAGAAGGTCCACGAGCAGCTCCGTCCGACCGCCGCCCGTGTAGAGCAAGGGATCGTCGGCGAGGCCCACACCCGAGAGCCTGCCCCCGGCAGTTGCCCTCGACCGGACCCCGGCGGACCGCCGCACCACAAGGTTGTCGGGGTTCAGCAGGCAGCCCAGGCGCTTGCCGGTAGCTTCGATCAAGAACGCCACCCGCTCCATCAGCGGCCCGCCTGCTCGCGGTCGATGCGCGCCCGGTGTTCGAGGTCCCGGAGCGTCAATGCCAGATCGAGTTCGGCCTCCGGCGTCGCCTCATCGGATGGGAGCGACGGCCACGGGTAGCCGGCATCGGGCTCGAGCACCGGGTCCCAGCCGCGTGGCGCCCGCACCGAGGCCCGGTCGGCGGGGCGGATCCGGCGCTGGCCGCCGGCCGGTGGAGGGGTCTCGGCCCAGCCATCCGTGGGTCGTTCCGGGGTCGCCCGGGGAGCCGGGGTGGCTCGGCGAGTGGGGTTCGCCCGGGGCGCCGGGGGCCTGGACGACTCGCGCTCCATGATGCGGCCCGATCCCGCTGGTACGGGTCCCGGGCCGTCGGGGGGCGGCGGCGGTGAGGCCTCCCCGGGGGGTGTGGTGTGCCGGAGGGCCGGCCTCCCTCGGTGGTCGCCTCGCAGCCGCAGGAGGCCGGGCCGGGCGGCGGCGGCCGCCGGTGGCTCCGCAGCCTCGATGAGACCTGCGACCGGGGGCCTCGGCACCTCGGCGTCGGGGCGGTTGGGCGAGGGCGGCACCGAGGCCTCGCCAGTGCGGGCCGCTGCGGGAGGGTCCACGCGTGGCGCGTGGGCCTTGGTGTTCGACGGTGTCGGGCCGGCCGGGGGCACGGGCTCCGGCGGGAGCGGCTTCGGCTGGCCGGGGGTCCGGCGACGCTCCGGCGAGGGAGGTCGCGAGTTGGCTCCGGCCTGCCCCTGAGCTTCCCGCGCCGGGGCCTGGCCGCTCTCTGGGCGCTCGTCGTCAGCGAGGGCGGGGGCGAGCCGAGGTCCGCGGTGTCGGCGTCCCGGGGGCGCGTCCGTGCGTGGTTGCCCGGGTTGCGGCGCTCCGGCTTCCGGCGCCAGCCCCGCTTCTGGCTCCTGCGGGACTGGAGCCTCCTCCGTGCGACCCCGGCTGGGCACGGTCGGGGCTGGCATCGTGCCCGGCCCCACTTCTGCGGTGTCGCGGGGTGCCAGCAAGCCCGGGGCTGCCTGGCGTACCCGCTCCAGCCAGTGCTCGGGCGGCCCTCCGGACCGGGCGGGGCTGGCACCACCGTGCGCCGGGGTGGGTTGGTCCGGGGCTGGCTCGGCGGCGCCGGCCCCCTCGGCGCGCCGCGCGCGAGCGTCCAGGGCGCCGGCCCACCGTTGCAGGCGGCGGGCGGCCGCTCTCAGGAGCGGCGTGGGGATACGCATCGTTCGAAGGCCCCCCCGGAGTGCCGGTTACGCCCGATCGAGGGTTTCGAAGACGAGCGTCAGGCTCTCGATCGCCACCTCGTGGTTCATTGCATCCAGCGGCGCACCACGCCACCCCGACGGCCAGGCGTTCGTCAGGTCCCACCGCATGACCTCGGTGGTATCGGAGCTGTCCAGCATGAGGATGGAGACGTTCTTGCGCTCGACCCGGCCCTTCACGCCAGACATGAGCCACTGCCAGAGCTCCGTCGAGGCGGTGAGGCCGTAGTGCAGCGTGACGTCGCCGTAGGCTACGGGGCCCGGGATGACGTGCACGACCTGCCCGGCGCCGCCCTCCCGGTAGCGGATGGGGCGGACCTGCACCTCCAGGCCGGTGCACTCGGTGAAGTGTCCCTCGGTCACCCCCTGGATCTGGAGCTTGAAGTTGTACGCCCGGTAGGGGTCGACGAACGTGCCGGGCTGGGCTCCGGCGGGGGCTGCCGCCTCGCTCGGCGGTGGTGTTGCGGCGACTGCGTCGGGCATCTAGATCCCTCCTCCAGCGGTTATCTCCGCCCCGGCAGCGGACTGGCTGATCCGGAAGATGATGAATTCGGCGGGCTTCACGGGTGCCATTCCGATGACGGTGACCACCTGGCCGGCGTCGATCACGTCCGGAGGGTTGGTCTCTTCGTCGCACTTCACGAAGAACGCCTCCTCGGGGGTTCGGCCCATGAGTGCCCCGTCGCGCCACACCAGCGTGAGGAAGGCGCCGACGTCGCGCCGGATGTTCTTCCACAGCGTGCGGTCGTTCGGTTCGAAGACGATCCAGTTGGTGCTGCGGGCGATCGACTCCTCGACCATGTTGAAGAGCCGGCGCACATTCAGGTACCGCCACTCGCTGCTGCCATCGGCAACCGTGCGGGCGCCCCAGACCCGGATCCCCTCCCGCACGAACAGGCGGAGGCAGTTGACGCCGGCCTGGTTGAGTTCCCCCTGCTCCTGGCTCGTGAGCCGGTAGGTGAGGTTGAGCGCCCCACGCACCGACTCGTTGGCGGGGGCCTTGTGGACCCCCCGCGTGGCGTCGGTGCGCGCCCAGATGCCCGCCATGTGCCCGGAGGGGGCGACATTGACGAGATCGTCGCCCAGGGGATCCCGGACGGTGATCCAGGGGAAGTAGAAGGCGCCGTAGCCCCCGTCGGACTGGCGTGGACGAAGGCCAACCGGGCTGGCAGCCGCAGCCGTGCTGGTACCCGCAGCCGTGCCGGCAGCAGGCGGGGGAGAACCCTGGTCGGTGCCCTTGCGGGATGCCGCAGCCGTCTCCACCTCCACGAGGAGGCCGATGTCTGCGACGTCCTCGGGGGAGTCCAGGATCGCAACGCGGTCCTTCGCCGTCTCGCAATGGGTGAGGAGGGCATCGTGCGAGGTGGCGTCGGTGTAGCCGGGGGCGGCGACGATGGCCACCTCGTCGACCGGGGCGAGGACATCCACCCCGCGGCGTTCCCTCCCGCCACCCGCCACGGTGCCGCCGGCCCCGACGTTGACCACGAAGCAACGCCGCCCTCCGTTGGCGAAGAACCCGTAGACGGCGTGGGAGAGGGGAGTGCTGAGGTCGCCGTCGTCCACGAACTCCCGGATGAACTGGGACCAGTTGTTGATGGCAACCGCCTCGTCGACGCGAGCATCGCGGTTCGGGGCCTCCCCGACGAAGCCGGCGGTACTGGTTCCGACGGCCTGGATCGGCCGCGGGCCGCCAGGGATCTCCTCAACGTAGATCCCTGGCGTCTGGTACGTCGAGAGCGCCATGTCATGCCTCCCCTAGGTCAAGCCTGATGAGCATCGGGTCCTGCTCGGATGCGGGTTGCTGGGCAGAGACGGGAAAGACCCGGCCCTTCGTCCGGATCGAAAACTTCTTGGTGGGAGGGTGCTCGGGTACCGCCGGAAACTCGAAGAGGCCCCGCCAATCCGTCCGGGCATAGAGCCGCAAGCTCGGCAGCTCCACGAAGGCGTTGGCGATGGGCGTGTCACCGGGCCCGACGACCAGGCCCTTCAGGCGCCGGATCGTTCCGAGTTCCATGACGAGCGGCTCGCGCACCGGCGGTGCCGCGTCGGCGGGCCGTTCGAGGCGCAGCGGCACGCGCAGGACGAAATGCGGGCGGGGGGCGACGTTCAACCCTGCCCAGAGGGCGGGCGCGACCGGCTGCAGCTCCACCTCGACCTCGGCATCCTCCATGGCCGCGAACACGAGCGCCCCCAGGAGGCGGTGCGCTGCCGGGACGTCCGGGCCCCACGTGCTCACCAGGTAGCGGAGCGAGATCTGCAGGGGTGGCTTTGTGAGACCCCGGGACGGGGGGTTGTCGGCGAGGTCGAGCAGATGCAGGCTGACGCCGATGCCCGCCGCGCCATCGGTCGGGGGGTCGAGCGACACTGTTGCGTCCGGGGCGACCCGCGTCGCCCATTGAACAAGCCGGTCGTCCGATTCGTCGATCATCCCGCTCCCCCCACTCCCATGATGGACCGACGTGATCGGCCGAAATCTATCAATGTGAGTATCCCGACGCCAGAGGGAACCAGCGTTTCCCCGGAATCGCAGCAAGCGCGAGAATCCCCCGAGTCTTGCCAGAGGGGAGCCCGGACAGCCGTGAACGCTCAGAAGGTGGTCATCGTCGTCCTCGTGGCCGTCGGGATGCTGTTCGTGATCACGCTTGGCATGACCAGGCGTTCCCAGCAATCGGGCGGCACCAGTTCGTCGCTCATCTCCTCGCTGAAGGGTCTGCAGCACAAGAAGATCCTCAAGCCCTCCGACGTGACGGGGCCATGCGTGACCGCCACCGGCTTCTCGATCAACAAGGGTTCGTCGTGTGAGGTCCGCATCCCGGCTGCCAGCAGGTTCACGCCCGTCGACGCTGCCAAACTCCTCCTGACGAAGGGGGACCGCGTCGATGCCAAGCTCTCCTCCCCGGATCTGGCAGACATCACCGCAACGTTGGATCCGGGCACGGCGTCCGACGCCGTCAAGGAGTTGGACAGCGGTCGGAAGGGCGGGACGCTCGTGTTGGTGTGCAGCGGATCGGCCCCCTGCCTCGTGGCGTTGGAGACGTAGCCGCTCAGCGCGTCACGACAGCCATCCCGACGGAGATGATGGCTCCGACGAGCAGGACCACCGCCCAGATGACTGCCAGGATCCCCACGATGATCGCTGCCACGGCGTCGGTGATGCTCACGAGGAAGAACGGCACGATGCCGTGCAGGAAGCTGACGATGATCGAGGCGACCAGCGAGGTCAGCACCAGCAGCACGAGGCCCTTGTTCTGCAGGAACCGCTGCTGGGCAATGATCAGCGCGATGACGAAGAGGATCTTGAGCGCCATGATCAGGGCCAGTGCGGCGGATGCGCCGCCGGTGTTGAAGAATCCCCAGACGATCAGGTACACCAGCGTGCCGAACGGGACGGAGAGCAGCAGCGAGATCATCAGGATCAGCAGGGCCAGGGCACCGAAGATCAGCCCGATGCCGAGCAGGATGACGATGATCGAGAAGATGAGGGTCACGACGCCCTGAACCTTGCCTTGGAGCCGTTCCGGCATCACGAGGCCGATCCCCACCAGCGCGATGGTGAAGACGAGGATGGCGTCGAGGAGGCCCAGGGAGGGGATCCCCAGCCCGGGAGGGCGGCCCTTCTGGTTGGCCGCGCTGCTCATCGTCCCGAGGAGCTGGTTCTGCTGGTCGCCGGTCAGACCCTTGGTGGCATCGAGGAACGCCTGCGTGCCACTGACCTTCTGCTCGAACACCGCAGGGTTGACCGGCGTTCCCTTGATGAGGCCCGTGCCCCCGATCTCCACAAGGAGGGCCAAGACGATCAGGGCGAGCCCAACGATGAACGGCAGCTTGCGAAGGCCCTCCATGTCCGCTCGCCAAGCCTCCCGTCCGCCGCAGCACCCCGAGTGCAGGCAGAGCCTACAATCCCGCTCCTGTTTCGTGAAACTGGAGTGTTCTGAGCTTCTCGTTGCTGGTTACAGTGGCTGGCCGGCTTCCCCCAGCGACCCGGGCCCTACAATGGCGCCCATGACGCAGGACGGTTTCGCACTGAGCGAGGAGCAGGAGGAATTCCGCAAGGTCGTGCGCGCCTTCGCCGAGGAGGTCATCGGCCCCCGGGCCGCCGAGATCGATGAGACGGATGAGTTTCCCTGGGACATCCACAAGGCGATGGTGGCGCAGGGCTTCCTCGGCATCGGGCTCCCGGAGGAGTTCGGCGGTGCCGGTGGTGGGCCACTGGACGTCTGCGTCCTCATCGAGGAGCTTGCACGGGTCTCCGGCGGCGTGAGCGTCATCCCCCTTGTCAACCGCCTCGCCGCCATCCCGATCCTGCTGGCCGGCTCCGATGCCCAGAAGCGGGAGGTGGTCGAGGGTCTGGTGTCGGGGGAGCACCAGTACTCCTACTGCCTGACCGAGTCCGGCTCCGGCTCGGACGCCGCGGCGATGTCCTCGCGGGCGGTCCGCGACGGGCAGGGTTGGCGGCTGTCCGGCCACAAGCGCTTCATCACCAACGCCGGCATCTCGGACCGCTACGTCTACTTCGCCGTCACCGATCCGGACGGGGCGAAGGGTCACAACATCACAGCCTTCGTCGTGCCCGGCGACGCGCCGGGCTTCTCGCTCGGCAGGTCCGAGAAGAAGATGGGCATCCGCGGTTCTCCCACGCGCGAGGTGATCTGCGAAGACGTCCCGTTGTCAGACGGCGACGTCATCGGCGAGGTCCACCAGGGCTTCCAGATCGCCCTGCGCACCCTCGACTACGCCCGGCCGACGGTGGCGGCCCAGGCGGTCGGCCTCGCCCAGGGGGCCCTCGACACCGCAGCCGTGTACGTCCGGCAGCGGGAGCAGTTCGGGCAGCCGATCGGCGAGTTCCAGGG
>DASPZW010000339.1:0-2448 GCA_035636055.1 Actinomycetota bacterium | reverse complement strand
GAATGCGTGGGGTGCGTTCCGAGCCTCGCTGGTCCAGTGAGGCACTTGCGCAGGGACGAGCGCCGGTCGCAGACGTTGGAGTTCGCCCTGGTCATCCCGATCTTCGCCTTCCTGGTCTTCGGCCTGATCTTCACCCTCCTCGCGGCCGGGGCCTATGTCTCCCTGACCCACGGCGCGCTGGAGGGGGTCCGGTTCGCTTCGATCCCCACCGACCCCATCGCCGGCACCTACCCCACCAATGCCGACATCGCCACCAAGGTCCTGTCCTCCAGCTCGTTCTTCTCGTCCGACGGATGCACGACCACCACCACGGGGGGGGCTGCGGAGAACCTGCCCGTCAGCGTGTCGGTGTCCTGCACCTACTTCAATCCCCTGGGCGGGGTGGTGAACAGCCTTGGGTCGATGCTGGCGAAGATGGCGGGCGCCTCCAACTCGGGCAGCGTGGTCTCGGGGAGCAACCTCACCGTGTCCGTCACCGCCACCGCACGGAGCGAGTGATGCCTTCCCGCCTCCGCAACCACCTCCACAACGATCGTGGGATGGCATCCCTCGAGCTGGCAATCCTCCTGCCATTGTTCCTGTTGATCCTCATGGTGGCGGTTCCCCTGGTCACCGAGGGGTGGGACTACCTCGTCGTCACCGGAGCCACCGCACAGGGCATCCGCTACGCGAGCCGCGTGGACGAGAATGCCCGGACGACCTCCACCTTCGCGCCTGCCTGTACCGTCAGCTCCCCAACCCGCCGGCCGAGCCCATGCGAGGTTCAGCAGTTCGTCCAGCAGGCGGCCTCTCCCCTGTCCGTCTCCGTTACCGTCAGCCCCGATCCGACCCTCACCCTGCCGGGCGAGCCCATCACGGTGACCTCGACGTATACCGTGACCTTCCCCCTGGCAGACGCCGTCAACAGCTTCGGGGAGTTCTTCTTCGGAGGATCGCTGCAGATCCCCACGTCCACGGTGATCAGCATCACGTCCCAGGGACGGGAAGAGTAGCCAGAGGCTGGACCAATCCAGTCCGGCTCAGCCGGGGAGCTGGCTCAGGAACTTCGCCGCCAGGGGGGCCGCCACCTTCCCGCCCACGCCCCCGCCCTCCACGAGCACGGCGAAGCCGAGGCCGCCCCGGAACCCGATGAACCAGGCGTGGGTCTTCGGCGGGATTGCGCTGCCGAATTCGGCGGTGCCCGTCTTGCCGGACACCGGCGTGCCCGCCACCTTCGCCAGCGTGCCCGTGCCGGAGGGATCGGACACGACGAGCCCCATGAGCGTCCGGAGTTTGGCTGCCACGCCCGGGTCGAGCTGGGTGACCGTGGCAGTGGCGCTCGCCCCGGCGATGAGCGTCGGCTGGTGCCAGGCCCCCGACGCCACGCCGGCCGCCACCGACGCCATGTGCAGCGGGGTCGCGAGGACCTCGGCCTGCCCGATGGCGGCGCCCGCCTGGTCCGCAAGGTCCTTCGGGGCAGGGAAGCTCGACCCCTTCGACGTCAGGGGCAGGGGCTCGGGGGCATTGAAGCCCAGATTCTCCGCCGCCTTGGTGAGTTCGGACGCCTTGAGGGTCGCGGCGAGCTGGACGAAGGCGGTGTTGCAGGACTGGACGAACGCCTGCTGGAGGTTGAGCTTGGTGCCCCCCTCCCCCTCGATGTTGCGGAAGTGCTTGCCGTCGACGACGGTGTCGGTCGGGCAGGAGATCGGCGTAGAAAGGTCATCGCCCTTCTGCAGGAGGGCCTCGCTGGTGACGACCTTCATCGTGGAGCCGGGCGGGTAGGTGCCTGCCAGTGCCCGGTTGAAGCCGTTGTTGAGTGGCCGGCTGACGACGGCCCGGATCTCGCCGGTCGCGGCATCGAGGGCCACGAGGGCTGCGGTCTGGGTCACCCCGGCCAAGGTGTTCTCGGCGGCGGTCTGGATCGTGGGGTCGAGCGTCGTCTGCACAGGCTGCGGTGCCGTGCCGTCGAAATGGTCGAGCGTGGAGAGCACGCTTCCGGCGGCATCGACGAGCTGGACGTCGGCAGACGGGGTGCCGGCAAGCTGGCGCTCCATGGCGCCCTCGACGCCCGAGAGGCCCACCACGGTGCCGGTGACGTACGGGGGACCCAGCTGCGTGAGACGCTCGGCGGTGACGGGTCCCGTCGTCCCCAGGATGTGCAGGGCGAACCCGTCCCGGAGGGGGGATCGGCCCTTCACGTGCTGGACGAGGATGCCCGGGACTGCGATGAACGCCGGCGGCAGGGCAGCGAACTGGTCCTGGCGCATCTGGATGACCTGGAGGAACCAGGAAGGTTTGGCGCCCGGCGTGTGCAGGACGCGGGTGACGGTCGCGGGATCGACGGCGGCATACTGCTGGAAGGCTGCGATCACGGCGTTCGGGTCCTTGATGCGGTCCAGTTCGACCCCGACGTTCGCCACGTCGCTCTGGCCCTGCAGGACGGTCCCGTCCCTCCCCAGGATGGGGGCT
>DASPZW010000338.1:0-3370 GCA_035636055.1 Actinomycetota bacterium | reverse complement strand
CATTGAGGTTCGCGGCCCGGCACGGGCCCGGCGGGAGGCGCCGGGGCGGGAGGAACGGACGGCTGACGCGGCCCGGTCGCTGAGTGATTATCTCGAGCAGCGGAGCCGGGGCCGGTGAGCAACTACCTTGCCGTCGCAACGGTGACGGCCGCGCTGCAGCGGCTGCTCCAGCAATCGGTCCCCGTCGACATGCCGGGCGCCACGGTCACCACCGTCCGGCCGGGGAGCAACCGGGTGGCCGCCGCTCTCGCGGTCAACATCTATCTCTACCAAGTCAGCACCAGCACGTCCCGGACCAACGAGGACCTGCCGACGCACAGGGCCGACGGCTCGCTGGCACAGCGGCCCCGGGCGCACCTGGACCTGCACTACCTGCTCTCGTTCCACGGGGACGACACCGAGATGGAGCCGGAGCGGCTCCTCGGGAGCACGGTGCGGACGCTGAACGCCCGTCCGGTGCTGAACCGGGACCTGCTCAACCAGGTGGCGCAGAGCGCGACCGCCACGCCGCCCATGCACCCCGGGCTGGCTGCGACCGACCTGGCGACGGCGGGCGACGTCGTCCGGCTGCGCCCGGAGTCGCTCGACCTCGAGCAACTCTCCAAGCTGTGGTCCGTACTCCTGCAGACACCGTACGCGCTCTCCACGACCTACGTCGCATCCAGCGTGGCGATCGAGGGCACCGAAGTACCTCGGCCCGTCCTCCCGGTCCTGACCCCGGAGGTCGCGGTGGTCGAATCCGCCGAACCGCAGATCGAACGCGTGGGCAACGCGCTGGGCGACCTCGCGCCCATCCTGGCCACGTCGACGATCCGGGTATCGGGGGCTCACCTCGGGGGTAGGGAGAGCATCGTCACGGTGGCCGGCGTCGACCTCGCCCCGACAGCCGCCGGCGCCACGTACGTCGACGTCGACCTCACCCAGGCACCGCCGAACTCGCTGCGGCCCGGGAGGCTGCCGGTCACCGTCACGCGCCGGATCCTCACCGGCTCACCGCCCGGGTACGCCGCCCTCGCTACCAGCGATCCCGTGCTGATGCCCCTGCATCCGACCGTCACGTCGGCCACGTTCGCCAACGGTGCGGTGACGGTCCAGGCGGACCTTGCTGTCGGGCCGGACCAGACGCTGGCCATGCGATTCTTCGACACGTCCGGGCTGCCGATCCTGCTCGTGTCGGTGGGACCGCCCCCGGCACCGGCGCAATCGGTCACCGCAGCCGTCCCCGGGCTCACGAAGGGCCAGTACGCGGTAGCCCTGCTCGTCGACGGAGCCGACAGCCCGCTGAACCGCTCGGCGTCCGGCACGATCGCCGGCCCGTTGGTGAGCGTGCCGTGAGCACCCTCACTGCCGAGAGCTGGGTGGACCTCAACCAGCGTCACCTCATCGCCGCCCTGAGCGAGGTGCGACGCCTCCTTGAAGCGCACATCAGCGGCGCAAGCGCCCCGAGCCCCGTCGAGCCGGGAAGGCCCGGGGATCCAGCGGCGGGCGAGCGGGGCGCCTTTGCGCTCGAGGCCATCCAGCAGGGATTCGGCCTCTCCGACTTCGAGCGCCTCGTCCTCGTACTCACGGCCGGTCCGGAACTCGACGGCAGCTTCGCCGCGCTCTGCACTGCGGCCCACGATGCCGGGGCCGGGACGACCGTGGCCGGGACGACCGGGGCCGAGAAACATGGCACCGGCGACGGGGACCGGCGACGGGCCTTCCCCACGTTCAGCCTTGCCCTGTCGGCCCTCCCCGGTGCCCACTGGTCCGCCATCACGCCCGCCGCCCCGCTGCGTCGTTGGAGGCTGGTCCACCCGGCTCCCGGGCCCGTCGTCGCCGCTCCCCTGTCGATCGACGAGCGGGTGTTGCACGCCCTCACCGGCGTCGCCGCCGGGGACCAGGACCTCGGCGGCATGCTGGACCCGGTCCCAGCGCCGAGCGACCTGCCGCCCTCCCACGCGGAGCTTGCCGCCCGGCTCTCCGGGCTGTGGGAGGCCCGGCAGCAGCCTGCAGGGACCAGGGCGCCCGTTCCCCAACTCATCGCCGGGTCCAGCGGCTCCGCTGCGGAGGTCGCCGCAGCCGCAGCGGCCGGGGTTGGGATGGCGCTGTGGGCTCTGGACGCCCGCGTCATCCCGGGCGAGCCGAAGGCGATCGCGGAGTTGGCCCGGCTCCTGGAGAGGGAGACCGTGCTGTCGGCGACCGCCGTCCTCATCGATGCCCGGGAGGCCGGCGAGCCCGAGCGTTTGGCGGCCATCCGGCTCCTGCTCGAGCGGATCGCCGCCCCCGCCGTGCTGGCGGTGCGGGACCGGATCAACCTGGGCAGGAGGGGGACGATCGTGTTCGAAGTCGGCAAGCCGACCGCCGCCGAGCAGCGTGCGCTCTGGGCGGCCGCGGCGCAGGCCCAGGCGGCTCAGGCGGCTCAGGCGGCCCAGACAGCCAAGGCGACGCCAACATCACGGGCAACGGTGCCCGCCGACACCCTCGCGGCGCAGTTCGATCTCGACAGTGCGACCATCCGCTCCCTTGCGGCCGGCGCCGCGGGAGAGCCGACCGGGGACGACCTCTGGGATGCGACCCGGGCCCTCACCCGGCCCCGCCTCGGCGCCCTCGCACAGCGGATGGACACGAGCCCCTCGTGGGACCAGCTGATCCTGCCCGCCCACCAGCGGGACCTGCTGGGACAGATCGCCCTCCACGTCCGGCACCGCCTCACCGTCCACGAGACATGGGGATTCGGCCGGGGCAGCCGCCGGGGCTCGGGGACCGCCGCCCTCTTCGCCGGCCCGAGCGGCACCGGGAAGACCCTTGCGGCGCAGGTCCTCGCCACCGAACTCCGCCTCGACCTGTTCCGCGTGGACCTGGCCAGCGTCCTCAGCAAGTACATCGGCGAGACGGAGAAGAACCTGGGTGCCCTCTTCGACGCCGCCGACGAAGGCGCCGTCGTCCTGCTGTTCGACGAGGCCGACGCCCTCTTCGGCCGCCGCAGCGAGGTGAAGGACAGCCACGACCGCTACGCCAACCTGGAGATCTCCTACCTGCTGCAGCGCATCGAGGAGCAGCGGGGCCTCGTGCTGCTGACCACCAACATGCGGGAGGCCCTCGACCCGGCCTTCCTGCGGCGCCTGCGCTTCGTCGTCGAGTTTCCGTTCCCCGACCATGCGAGCCGCGCGGAGATGTGGCGGCGTGTCTTCCCGCCCGAAGCGCCGGTGGCGCCGATCGACGCCGAGGCCCTCGGCATGCTCAACCTCTCCGGCGCCGGGATCCGCAACGTCGCC
The DNA here is from genome assembly GCA_035636055.1 of Actinomycetota bacterium. Taxonomy (GTDB): domain Bacteria; phylum Actinomycetota; class CADDZG01; order JAHWKV01; family JAOPZY01; genus JAOPZY01. Next base: position 113 of record DASPZW010000338.1, on the reverse strand, counting down.
GTCTCCGCCGCCGTCCTCGCTGCCGAGGAGGGGGTGCCGCTCGGGATGTCCCACCTGGAGCGTGCGGCGAGGACCGAGTGCGCCAAGCTCGACCAGCCGTTCCCGCTGCGGGC
>DASPZW010000337.1:0-8433 GCA_035636055.1 Actinomycetota bacterium | reverse complement strand
ACCGAGATCGTCGAGGTGGCGCGCCGGATCGGCCACACCATCGACCTAAAGCCGGGCCCCGAGTGGCGCCAGGACCTCGCCAGCCGATCGGTCGAGCACTACGAGGTGCTGGCTGCGGTCCTGGCCCCCGATCCGCCCCGTGACCCAGCGGGCGTCACCACCCCAGCGCCAGACCGGGACGGCCCCCACGGCGGCTTCACCCCCATCGTCGCCAACGGCATCACCGAAAAGGTCCTGCGCCGATACCTGCGCACGATGACCCCGCTCCGCCGGAACGCCTAGCTCCACACGATGTCTTGATGAACGTCGACCCAAGGTCCACGTGGACGCACGCGGCAAGCAGCGACACCCAACCACCCAGAACCATGAGCCGGCGCCGCTCGGCGAGCGTGGCCCGTCCGTCAAGCAGATGAGCAATCGCCCGCCGATATCTGCGCACCGTACCGAGGATCTCTTCTGGGGTTGTGGCCGTGTACGAGCGGCACAGGTCCTCGACTCCGAGCTCGACTGCGTCGAGCGTCACCGATCCAACATCGGAAGCGCCGATGCGCTGGGCAAGTTCGAACGCTTCTGTCTCATCATCGGGCGCTTCGACGGTAGAGGCGGGCCACGGCCCTGTCGACCATCGTGGCTTCGTGGTGTCCAAAAGCACGTCCGCAGCCCGAGCCGCCTCGCGGATAGCCCGCTGCTGCCTGGCGGCCGACTACAGCTCCGCTACGGGGAGCCCAAGTGCGGTGGCCAGCCAGCGCAGGGACTCTTTGTTGGGAATGCGTCCTCGCTCAAAACCGTGGATCGCCTGCCGGCCATACGGCTGGGGGCAACTTGGCGGCGATGTCGTGGCTATCGGGGCCCGAATCCAGCTGACCCTCACGGAGGGTGGTCTTCTGGGGCTTCAAGGAAGCCCCTCCGAGTCCAACTCGTCCTGTTTCCTACTGCGTCTGACTATTCTTTGAGCATGAACCGGGGTACAGCACCGATTTGTACTCACAGAACCTCAGAGGGGTCATCACGGGGACGGGCACGCCACCACTCAGCGTGGCGGCTGCGCCGCAATGGACAGGCCCGTCGTCGAACGGGCCTACGCTGTCGATCTCCCGACCGGCGATCCCGGCCGAGAACCTGGCAGACCCTCTGCTCGACGGGATCATCGGATTCGATCTGCAGCAGACGATGTGGTTGGAGAGTTTTCGCACCAGGCGTCTGCGTGTCGGCGTGGATTGCATGATGCTCTCCGCGCCTGAATCGGGTGACGACGCCGTGGCAACGCCGAATACCCTGCACCAGGATGGTGCAGCCGTGAGCTTTGGGTTGATCCATCCTCGTTGCCCGGAGGAATGTCATCGGAGGGGTGAACTCCGTGGCGTCGCCGCGATGCGTCGGCTTTCTGCCACGCGAGGTGTCGAGGGAGCTCATCTACTCCGAATTCACGTTGGAAGAACCACTGGACACGTTCGGCGTCCACGACGGTCGGGTCAGTAACTCCGTGAGCCCAGTTCGCAAGAGCGACCAGCCGGGCTCGGGGCAACGGCGTCCTGTTGGTCGGCGTCAGCCCGCTCTAAGCGGCGTGGGCACGGGCGGTGGGCGGTGGGGAAGCAGCTAGAATCTCAGAGCGCATGGACCTCGACTTCCCCGCCTTCGACCGCATCCCCGCCGCGTCCATGGACCCGGTGTCGTTCGCGGACGTCCTGCGGCGGACCCGCCCCGAGGCGCTGCCCACCGGCGGCGGAGGCAACGAGGTCGTCGAGAACGCCCCCCACGGCACGACCATCCTGGCCCTGCGCTACCACGGTGGCGTCGTGATCGCCGGTGACCGGCGGGCCACCGAGGGCTACTCGATCGCCCACCGCTCCATCGAGAAGGTGTTCCCGACCGACGACTCCTCGGCCGTCGCCATCGCCGGGGCCGCCGGGCCGGCCATCGAGATGGTCCGCATCTTCCAGACCGAGCTGGAGCACTACGAGAAGATCGAGGGCGAACGCCTGACGCTGGAAGGCCGGGCCAACAAGCTCTCCCAGTTCATCCGCACCAACCTCCCCATGGCGATGCAGGGCATGGTCGTCGTCCCGCTGTTCGTCGGCTACGACGAGGCCCGCGGCTACGGCCGGATCTTCAAGTACGACGTCACCGGCGGCCGGTACGAGGAGAGCGACTACTACGCCACCGGCTCGGGCGGCAGGGACGCCCGGGGCACCATCAAGAAGCGCTACCGCCCCGATCTCACGAGGGACGAGGCGGTGAAGGTGGCCCTCGAGGCCCTGTTCGACGCCTCCGAGGAGGACGTCGCCACGGGCGGTCCCGACGTCCTGCGCAAGATCTACCCGAACATCGCCGCCATCTCCGACACCGGGGTGGTCAAGATCGACGACGCCACGATCGAGGCGCTCTTCAACGACCTCCTCGCCGAGCGGCTGGCCGCCGGGCGGGTCCAGCCCCGCGAGTCCGTCCCCGGCGAGGACTGAGGAGACCATGGGCCTGCCGTTCTACGTCTCGCCAGAGCAGTTCATGAAGGACAAGTCCGACTACGCCCGGAAGGGCATCTCGCGCGGCAAGTCCGTGATCGCCCTGGACTACGCCCGCGGCATCCTGTTCGTGGCCGAGAACACCTCCCGGACCCTCCACAAGATCGCCGAGATCTACGACCGGATCGCCTTCGCCGGCGTCGGCAAGTTCAACGAGTTCGAGACGTTGCGCATGCACGGCGTGCGCCAGGCCGACGTGCGGGGGTACTCGTACTCCCGGGAGGACGTCTCGGCCCGCGCCCTGGCCAACGGCTACTCCCAGGTCCTGGGCCAGATCTTCACCGTCGAGTTGAAGCCTTTCGAGGTGGAGATCCTGGTCGCGCAGGTGGGCCATGACGGCCAGGCCAACGAGATGTTCCACATCCTCTACGACGGCTCCGTCACCGACGAGGCCAACTTCGTGGCGATGGGCGGCCAGTCCGAGGCCCTCACCGACCACCTTCGCCGCAACTTCAAGCCCGGTGCTCCCCTGGCGGACGCGCTCCGCCTCGGGGTGGACGCCCTCGGCGACGTCGAGAAGCGGGAGATCCCGGCCAGGAACCTGGAACTCGCCGTGCTCGATCGCAGCCGGGAGCGCCGCAAGTTCCGCCGGCTGACCGAGCGGGAGTCCGCCGAGCTGCTCGGCGCGACCGCCAAGGGGGCGGGTTCCACCAACGGCTCAGGTCCCGATTCGGGCCCCAATTCGGGCCCGGCCGAACTGCCTGAACCCCCGTCCCCCGAGCCAGGACCCTCCGGTGATCCTCCCACCTCGTAAACGGGGCCTCCGGTAATTCCGGATCCAGGTCGATACTAGACACGTGGACCGCCGCATCTTCGGCCTGGAGAACGAGTACGGGGTGACCTGTACCTTCCGTGGGCAGCGCCGCCTGTCCCCGGACGAGGTCGCCCGCTACCTGTTCCGCAGGGTGGTGTCGTGGGGCCGCTCCTCCAACGTCTTCCTCGAGAACGGCGCCCGCCTCTACCTCGACGTCGGCTCCCACCCCGAGTACGCGACCCCGGAGTGCGACGAGATCCGCCAGCTGGTCGCCCACGACAAGGCAGGGGAGCGGATACTCGAGTCCCTCGTCAACTCGGCCGAGGCCCGCCTTCGGGAGGAGGGCATCGCCGGCCAGGTCTACCTCTTCAAGAACAACACAGACTCCGCCGGCAACTCCTACGGCTGCCACGAGAACTACCTCGTCAGCCGCTACGGCGAGTTCGGCAAGCTGGCCGAGGTCCTCATCCCGTTCTTCGTCTCCCGGCAGATCTTCACCGGTGCCGGCAAGGTGCTGCAGACCGCCCGCGGCGCCATCTACTGCATCTCCCAGCGAGCCGAGCACATCTGGGAGGGCGTCTCCTCGGCGACCACCCGTTCGCGGCCCATCATCAACACCCGGGACGAGCCCCACGCCGACGCCGAGAAGTACCGCCGCCTCCACGTGATCGTCGGCGACTCGAACATGAGCGAGTACACGACCTGGATCAAGGTGGCCACGACCGCGGTCCTGCTCCGGATGCTGGAGGAGGGCACCGTCATGCGGGACCTGAGCCTCGAGAACCCCATCCGGGCGATCCGGGAGATCTCCCACGACCTGACCTGCCGCCGGAAGGTGCGTCTCGCCAACGGACGGGAGGCCTCCGCCATCGAGCTGCAGTGGGAGTACCTCTCCCGGGCCGCCAAGTACGTCGAGCGACGCGACGACCCCGACATGAAGGAGGCGGTCCGCGCCTGGGAGGAGTGCCTCGTCGCCCTCGAGGACGACTTCCTGGCCCTCGACCGCAAGATCGACTGGGTGATGAAGTACCGCCTGCTCGAACGCTACCGGGAGCGCCACAACCTGACGCTCGGCAACCCCAAGCTCGCCCTGATGGACCTCGTCTACCACGACGTGAGCCGGCGACGGGGTCTCTACTACATGCTGGAGCGGGCCGGCATGGCCGAGCGGGCCGTGACCGAGGAGGACGTCCGGATGGCCATGCACGAGGCCCCCCAGACCACCCGGGCAAAGCTCCGCGGCGAGTTCATCCGGGCAGCGAAGCGCCGACGGCGCGACTACACGGTGGACTGGGTCCACCTCAAGCTCAACGACCAGGCGCAGCGGACCGTGCTGTGCAAGGACCCCTTCAAGTACACCGACGAGCGGGTCGCGAAGCTGATCGCCTGGCTCTGAGCGCGGCGTTGATGCGCGAGGTTAGGTAAAAAAGGGCTGACAGAGGTACCAAAACTTCCTAACCTCGGCGGAAATGCCCGGAGGCCGGGCTAGAATCCAGTCATGCCCCGCTTCGCTACCGGTGTCGTTGCGCAGGTCCTGGCCGAGCGCGAGGGCGTCGTCCGGCTGATCGTCCGGGTGGGCGACGCCGAGCGGCCCGCCACCGCCTTCACGAAGGCCATCGGCCCCGTCGCCGAGGGGGACCGGGTCGTCGTCAACACGACGGCCGTCGACCTCGACCTCGGCTCGGGTGGCGAGGACTTCGTCGTCTGGAACCTCGAGCGCGAGGTTGCCGGCGAGCTGTCCGGCGGCCACATCCTCAAGTTGCGCTACACGCCCTGGCAGATCGACACGCTGGTGGCCGAGGCCCCCGAGAGCCCCCACCACGCGGTGCTGGCCAGCGCCGCCTCCATCGACGGCCTGCCCGTGGTGGCCTGCGGCGTCCACTCCCAGATCGCTGCCGTCACCGCCGTGCTGAAGTGCCGGGACCCGGCCCTGCGTATCGCCTACGTCATGACCGACGGGGCGGCACTGCCGCTGGCCCACAGCGACCTCGTCGCCACCCTCCGGGGCAAAGGCCTGATCGACCTGACGATCACGTGCGGCCACGCGTTCGGGGGCGACCTCGAGACGGTCAACGTCTTCTCCGGCCTCGCCGCAGCCCGGCACGTCGGGGGTGCGGCCGTGGCCGTCGTCGCCATGGGGCCGGGCATTGTCGGCACCGAGACCGTCCTCGGCCACACGGGCATGGAGCAGGGCCAGACCCTGTCGGCCACGGCCTCGCTCGGCGGGTTGCCGATCGCCCCGCTGCGGATCAGCTTCGCCGAGCCCAGGGAACGCCACCGGGTGGTGAGCCACCACTCCCTCAGCGCCCTGCGCTACGGGGCGCTGGCCCGCAGCATCGTCGCCGTGCCGAGGTTGCCCGGCGGCCGGGAGGCCGAGGTCCTGGAGCGCCTGGAGACCGCCGGGATCGCCGGCCGCCACGACGTCCGGGTGGTCGATGCCGGCGAGACCCTCCACGCCCTCGACCACTTCGGGCTCGAGCCCATCACGATGGGCCGGACGGTCGCCGACGACCCGGCGTTCCACCTCGCGGCGGGGGCCGCCGGGATTGTCGCGGTGGAGGTGGCCGGCGCATGACCGTCCGCAAGGCGGAGCGACTCCTCAACCTCATCGCCTTCCTGCTGGAGACCGACCGGCCGATCACCCTCCAGCAGATCCAGGACACGGTCCCCGGCTACACCGGGCAGAGCTGGGACTCCTTCAAGCGCATGTTCGAGCGCGACAAGGACGCCCTGCGGGAGGTCGGCATCCCGCTCGAGGTGACCCCGGTAGGCGGCCTCAGCCAGCCCGAGGAGGGGTACCGGATCCCGAAGGACCGCTACTACCTCCCGGAGCTGGACCTTGCCGCCGAGGAGCTGGCCTCGCTGTGGCTCGCTGCGGGGCTCGTCCGCCTGCAGGATCCGACGGCCGCGAGGACCGCACTGTTGAAGCTTGCCGGCGAGCTGCCGCCCGAGGTGGAGCGAGCGCGGCTGTCGTGGCTGAGCGCGGACCTCGGCCTGGCGGTCCCCGGCCTGCCCAGGGCCTTCGAGGCAGTTGCAGAGCGCCGGACGGTCACCTTCGACTACCGGGCCCGCTCCGGCGCCCAGACCCGGACCCTCGACCCGTACGGCCTCGTGCACCGCAAGGGCACCTGGTACCTCGTCGGGCGGGACCACGACCGGGAGGAGAACCGCTCGTTCCGCCTCGACCGGGTGGCCGGGGAGCTCCGTTTCGCCGGCAAGGGGGCGTCCGGCCCCGAGTTCGACGCCCCCGAGGGTTTCCGGCCCCAGGAGGCGCTGGAGGTGCCGCCCTTCGTCGGGCGGGACGACGCTGCCCCGGCCGTGGATGCCCTCGTTGCCTTCGACGCCTCGACCGCCTGGTGGATCGAGCGCACCCACCCCTGGCTCCGCCTGGAATGGGGCGCCGGGGAGGGCGCGACCGCCAGGGTGCCCGTGTCCGACAACGCAGGGTTCGTCTCGTGGGTGCTGTCGCTGGGCGAGGGGGTCGAGCTGGTCGAGCCGCCGGCACTGCGCCGAGCAGTGCTGGAGCGGCTGGAGGAGGGCTGCGTCGGGGTCCCCCCGCGGAGAAATGGGGGGAGAGGTAATGCCTGAGTCGCTGGAGGAGCGCTTCCGGCGGTTGCTGACGATGGTCCCCTACCTGGTGAAGCACCCCGGGGTGTCGGTGCGCGATGTCCGCAAGCGCTTCGGCATCACGCGGGCCCAGCTGGTGGCGGACCTGAACCTCCTGTTCGTCTGCGGTCTCCCCGGCTACGGGCCCGGGGACCTCATCGAGGCCTTTGTCGACGGCAGCCGGGTGTGGATCCGCCTCGCCGACTACTTCGCCCGCCCCCTGCGCCTCACCGCCGCGGAGGGGCTGCTGCTCTACTCGGGGGCGCGGGCCCTGTCCGCGGCGGGCGCCGGCGACGAGGCCCTCGACCGCGCGGTCAAGGCGCTGGAGCAGGCCCTCGGCCCCGACGTCCTGTCCCGGGTGAGCGTCGAACTCGAGGGGGCCGGTGAGCTCGCAGCAGTCCGTGAGGCCCTCCTGGCGAAGCGGCGCCTCCATCTCGTCTACTACGCGCACTCGCGCGACGAGACGACCGAGCGCGACGTCGATCCCTGGGCGCTGTTCCTCTCCGGCGGCCGCTGGTACCTCGTGGGCTGGTGCCACCGGGTCGACGACGAGCGCATTTTCCGGCTCGACCGCATCCGCTCCGTTCGCATGCTCGACACCCCGGCGGCGGTGCCGAAGGACGTGGACCTGTCCAAGTACGAGTCGCTCTACGTCCAGGGGGCCCTCGATGCCGAGGTGACCCTCGACCTGGCCCCGCAGGCGGCAACGTGGGTCGCCGAGTCCTACCCGCTCACGTCCCAGGAGGTCCTCGACGACGGGTGGGTGCGGGTGCACCTCACTGCGGGGGGAACTGCCTGGCTGGAGAAGCTCCTCCTTCGCCTCGGCCCCCAGGCCCGGGTGGTCGATCCCCCCGAGCTCGCCGAGCGCACGAGGTCGTTGGCCTGCCGCCTCGCCGAGCGTTACCGCTGAGCGACGCCTGGGAAGGCTGAAGAGGGTGGGTGTCGGCACAACGGGCGTCCCCGGGATGGGGGAGGCCATCATTTCGGGCCGGGCAGGCCGTCCGGAATAGCGACGGTCAACTGGCCCAAATGGCCTAGGCATATTTCCCGGGGTCCATTTGACTCAATTGTGGCTCTCGTGTGCCGATGATGGTGGCACAAGCATCCGAGGGGAGGGGCGAAATGGTGATCATCAAGACGACGTGTCCAAGTTGCGGTGAGGTTGACCTCACGGCCGAGAAGGTGGAGCTCCGGATCGCCATCGGTGGCACCGGGTCCTCGTACGCCTTCGAATGCCCCCGTTGCAGCGACCGGGTCCGTAAGCCCGCCGACGCACGGGTGGTGCAGCTGCTGATCTCCGGCGGCGTGTCCCCCGAAGTGCTGCCCGAAGAGCTCCCTGCGCAGCGGTCCGCCCAGCACAGCCTCGAGCGGTCTGCCGCCCGGGAGGTGCACCCGTCGTCCCGTGCCCGTGTCGCGGCCCGGCCCGCCCCCGCCATCACCTACGACGACCTGATCGAGTTCCACAAGGAACTGGAGTCGGGCGTCCTCGAGAACTTCCTTCGCAGCGCCGCCGCCTGATCCCCCGGAACGCCCCCTGCCTCCCCGCCGTACCGT
>DASPZW010000336.1:0-3767 GCA_035636055.1 Actinomycetota bacterium | reverse complement strand
GTCGAGCGTGGTGGCACCGATGGTCTGCAGCTCGCCGCGGGCCAGCATGGGCTTCAGGATCGAGGCAGCGTCGATGGCACCCTCGGCGGCGCCGGCGCCCACCAGGGTGTGGAGCTCGTCGATGAACAGGACGATGTCGCCCCGGGTGCGGATCTCCTTCAGCACCTTCTTCAGGCGCTCCTCGAAGTCACCCCGGTACCGGGATCCGGCGACCAGGGCTCCGAGGTCAAGGGTGTAGATCTGCTTGCCCGTGAGGGTCTCCGGCACCTCGCCCTTGACGATGCGCTGGGCCAGACCCTCGACGATAGCCGTCTTGCCCACCCCGGGTTCGCCGATCAGGACGGGGTTGTTCTTCGTCCGGCGGGACAGGACCTGCATGACCCGCTCGATCTCCTTCTCGCGCCCGATCACCGGGTCGAGCTTGTTGCTGGATGCGAGCGCGGTGAGGTTGCGGCCGAATTGGTCGAGAATGGGGGAGCCCGTCGGTGTGGCCTGCTCGCCGGAGCGCTGCTCCTGCGTGCTGCCGTAGCCGGAGAGGAGCTGGATGACCTGCTGGCGGACACGCCCGAGGTCGGCTCCCAGCTTCTGGAGGACCTGGGCAGCGACGCCCTCGCCCTCCCGGATGAGCCCGAGCAGGATGTGCTCGGTCCCGATGTAGTTGTGGCCGAGCTGCAGGGCTTCCCGCAGCGACAGCTCCAGCACCTTCTTCGCACGGGGCGTGAAGGGGATGTGACCTTGCGGCGAGGACGAGCCGGTGCCGATGATCTCCTCGACCTGCTGGCGAACAGCCTCCAGGGAGATCCCCAGGGACTCCAGCGCCTTCGCAGCGACACCTTCTCCCTCGGAGATCAGGCCGAGAAGGATGTGCTCGGTGCCGATGTAGTTGTGGTTGAGGAGTCGCGCCTCTTCCTGAGCCAGAACCACGACTCTTCGAGCCCGATCCGTGAACCGCTCAAACATGTTGGCCGTCCTTCTGACTGATGCACAGTCCTTGTTGGCCGAAAACTACCCTAACTAGCAAGAAGCTACTCACTGGGTCCTCGACTACCCCATTATACGGAGGAGCGATCGGCTACCGTTACCGCCGGGTTAAGTTCCCGTACCCAATCTACAGAGGGTGATCACACCGCCTGAATACTTACCCATTATCGGTTGGGCCGGAAAATGACTGGAGCCCTGGGGTCCTGGGAGCCCAATCCTCATTCTATGCCTGATTGGAGCGAAACGGAAGTCTAGGAGTACCGCCGAAGTATTACGATAACGTGGTAGACGTCGATCCCCCTTCCAGAGTACCAGCGACCATGCCGACCGAGATCGTCATCGAGGCAGAGGACCAGCCGGGGATGATGGCCGCCATTGGCGAGCTGTTCGGTGAGGCGTCGGTCAACATCACGGCCGCCGCGGCGTTCACCCACGACGGGCGGGCGTTCCTCCACTTTGTGGTCGAGGAGGCCGATCGGGCGTTGAGCGCGCTGCGGGACGGGGGGTGGCACGTCATCGGCGTGCAGGAGGTGATGTCGGTCTCCCTTGACGACCGCCCCGGCGAGCTGGGCCGCTTTGCCCGGCGCCTGGCGGACTCGGGGATCAACATCACGAGCCTCTACATCGCCGGCGGGCGGTCGGGGGACAAGGAGATCGTGGTGGCGGTGGACGACCTTCACAAGGCCCGCCGCCTTTAGAAGGTTGTCCGGCTACGCGCCGGGGGGCCGGGCCGGACGTTCTTTGAGTATAAAATGGCGTAGAGCAGCACTTTGTACTCAAAGAAGCTCAAGAAACCGGCGTTAGTCCTCGGGGCGGAGGGCGGGGAACAGGATCACGTCGCGGATCGACGGGGAGTCGGTGAGCAGCATCACGAGGCGATCGATGCCCAGGCCGAGGCCCCCCGCCGGCGGCATGCCGTACTCCAGGGCGGCTAGGAAGTCCTCGTCGATGCGGTGGGCCTCGTCCTCGGGACCCACGTGGGCCCCCGCCTGGGCCTGGAACCGGGCGAGCTGCTCCACCGGGTCGTTGAGCTCGGAATAGGCAGGGGCGATCTCCATCCCCCCGATGATCAGCTCCAGGTGCTCGGTGAAACGGGGGTCGGAGCGGTTCGTCCGGGCCAGGGGCGAGACGTCGCGCGGGAAGTCCATGACGAACGTCGGCTGCACGAGGGTGTGCTCCACCTTCTTCTCGTAGATCTCGACCAGCAGCTTGCCCCAGGGCCAGGCGGGGTCGACGGAGATCCCGAGGCGCTCGCACTCGGCAGCCAGGTCGCCGTCCGGGTCGGCGCCGGCCTCCCGGACGAAGTCGATGAGCCGCGCCCGGCGGAACGAGCCGAAGTCGATCTCGCCGTCGTGCCAGGGCACCACGAGGCTCCCCGCCACCGATTGGGCGACCTCGCGGATCATCACCTCCAGCAGGTCGGCCATGTCTGAATAGTCGCCGTAGGCCTGGTAGGCCTCCAGCATCGTGAACTCGGGGTTGTGCTGGGTCGAGACCCCTTCGTTGCGGAAGTTGCGGTTGATCTCGAAGATCCGCTCGAGCCCGCCCACCAGCAGGCGCTTCAGGTAGAGCTCGGGGGCGATACGGAGGTAGAGGTCCATGCCGAGGACCTCGTGGTGGGTGACGAAGGGCTTGGCGAGAGCCCCGCCGGGGATTGGGTGGAGCATCGGCGTCTCCACCTCGATGTAGCCGCGGTCGGACAGCCAGCGACGGATCTCCGCCACGGTCTTCGAGCGGGCGTGCAGGATCTCCCGGGCTCGGGGATTGGTGGCGAGGTCGAGGTAGCGCTGGCGGTGGCGCCGCTCGACGTCCTGGAGGCCGGAGCGCTTGTCGGGCCAGGACCGGCGCGACTTCGAGAGGAGCTCGAACCCGTCGACGAGGATCGACAGCTCCCCGGTGCGGGTGGTGACGACCTCACCCCAGGCGCCCACCCAGTCGCCGACCCCCAGGCCGAGGAACTCCTCGAAACGGTCCCCGAGCCGGGCGGCCTGGCCGAAGAGCTGGATCTTGCCGCCCCAATCCCCGAGGTCGGCGAAGGCGAGCTTGCCGTGGCCGCGGATGGTCTGGATGCGCCCGGCCACCCGATGTGTCTCGCCGGTGGACGAGCCCGGCTCAAGGGAGCCGTGCTTGGCGAGGAGCTCGCCCGGCGTCGACGTCCGGTCGAAGCGCAACGGCGCGGCGTCAGATGGGTTCGGCATTGCGCTCGTAGAGGAGGCGGAGGCCCATGAGGGTCAGGTCGGGCTCGTAGCGGATCGTGCTGGTGCAGGCCGGGATCACCCGGCGGCCCAGGCCGCCGGTGGCGAGCACGGACGCATGGCCGCCGAGGGTCTTGGACATGCGTTCGATCATCCCATCCACCATCGCGGCGGCGCCCAGCATGACCCCGGAGCGCACCGCCTCGGTCGTGGAGCGACCGACGACGTCGGCCGGCACGACGAGCTCCACCTTCTGGATCTGGGCGGCGATCCGGAACAGGGCATCGGCGGAGACCTCGAGGCCCGGAGCGATCGCCCCGCCGAGGAAGTCGCCCCGCTCGCCGATGGCGTCGAACGTCGTGGCGGTGCCGAAGTCGATCACGATGGCCGGCGGCCCGACGAGTTCGATGGCGGCGACGGCGTTGACGATCCGGTCGGCGCCGACCTCCCGGGGGTGGTCGGTCTTCACGGCCAGGCCCGTGCGGATGCCGGGCTCGACGACGACGGGTTCGAAGTGGAAGTAGCGGGCCACCATCTCTCGCAGGGCGGCGGTCTGCGTCGGGACGACGCTGCCGATCACCACACCGGTGA
>DASPZW010000335.1:0-3364 GCA_035636055.1 Actinomycetota bacterium | reverse complement strand
TGTCCCGCAGTTGACACCCTTGTCCGCGGGCCGTTAGCCTGCCCCCCGCATGCCGTTCCGAATTGATGTTGCGCGCACGCGAGCCTCGGCTCGCGGCGTCGCCCGCCGCGTGGTGCTCCTCGGGCTCGCTTTCCTGCTCATCGGCCCGTTGCTCGGGCCTGCGCCTTCCGAGGCAAGCAACGACTCGAATCAACTCGCCCAGACGCGCAAGGCGCTCGCCGCCATTCAAGCCAAGCTTGCCCAGTCCAAGGGCGAGGCGGCGAAGATCCAGGCGCAGGTCAAGGCCCTGGACACCCAGATCGACGCCCTGGACAAGCAGGTGGGGGTCGATACCCGGGCGGTCGCCGACCTCGAGTCGACCATCCGCACGGACGACGCCAAGATCGCACAGCTCCAGTCCCAGTACCAGGGCGCCCACCAGGCTGCGGACGCCCGTGCCCGGAGCATCTACATGGGCGGCCCGGCCAGTTCGCTCTCCAGCCTGCTCTCGGCCAACTCCATCGGCGACTTCATGCGCAAGACGGTCGTGTGGCAGGTCGCCGCCGACCTCGATGCCAAGGTGATCATCCAGTCCGCTCGCCTGCGGGATGCCCTGGCCGTCGAGAAGCAGGACCTGGCCCAGGCGACGGACGCCCTCCACGCCAAGGAGGGATCGCTGCGCTCCCGGGCGGACCTGCTCACCAGCGCCCGCGGCCAGCGCAGCGCCGCCCTCGATGCCGTCAACGCCCAGATCGCCGCCGAGCAGAAGGCGGAGAACGACCTGGAGCAGGAGTCGATCGCCCTGACCAACGCACTGGCGAACGATGCCCAGATCTCGCACGGGACCGGCGCCATCTCCGGCAGCGGCATCTCCTGGCCGGTCAATGGTCCGATGGGGTCGCCGTTCGGCCCCCGCGGGGGCGGCTTCCACTACGGTATCGACATCCTGGCCGGCACCGGGACGCCGATCCGCGCCGCCAAGGACGGGACGGTCGCCGGCATCTCCTGCGGCACGGGCTACGGCATCTGCACGATCATCGACCACGGCGGCGGTGTCGCCACGCTGTACGCGCACATGAGCCGCAAGGCGGTCTCCGGGGGACACGTGAGCGCGGGTGAGGTGATCGGGTACGTCGGGTGTACGGGGTACTGCACCGGGCCGCACCTGCACTTCGAGGTGCGCATCAACGGGAGCCCAAAGAACCCCCGTAGCTATTTGTCTTAAGTTTTACAGTTGCAAAGGCCCCGCTCGTGGCGGGGCCTTTGCGCTTCGCTCGGTCGCCTAGCTGACGACGCCGAGGATGTCCCGCTCGGCGAGGATCAGCAGATCCTCACCGTCGATGATGACTTCGGTCCCGCCGTACTTGGAGTAGACGACCCGGTCGCCTTCCTTGACGTCGAGCGGTACCCGCTGCCCATCGTGGAACCCGCCAGGACCGACCGCGAGGACGACACCCTCCTGGGGCTTCTCCTTGGCGGTGTCCGGGATCACGAGGCCCGAGGGCAGCGGCTTGTCGCTGTCATCGGGGCGAACGAGCACCCGGTCGCCGAGTGGCCGTAGACTCATCGAACACCTCCAGCTCTGGATTGCGATTTAGCACTCACAGGTCGAGAGTGCTAAAGGGATGCTAACCGAGGCGCCCGTAGAGCGTCAACCGGTTCGATCGCGGGCCTCCCCCGGAGCCCGCTCTGGACCGGATCAGGTGATGGGGAAGTTCGGGTCCGGCGTCGCGTCGAGGCTGGTGCGGATGCCCCGCCGGTACCGGTGGTACCCGCAACCGGCGACCATGGCCGCGTTGTCGGTGCACAGGGCGATCGAGGGGTGGTAGAGGTTGATCTCGGCCGCCCGGCAGGCGGCCTCGAGAGACTCCCGGAGCCGGGAGTTGGCGGCGACACCGCCGCACAGCAGGATGGTGGGGATCTCGTTCTCGACCGCTGCCCGGATGGTCTTGGTCACCAGGACATCCACGACTGCTTCCCGGAAGGACGCGCACACGTCGGCGACGACGGGCTCACGCCCTGCCCGGCGCTCGGCATCCACGTAGGTGAGGACCGCGGTCTTGAGGCCGGAGAACGAGAAGTCGTAGCCCTCGGCGAGCATGGGGCGGGGGAAGGTGATGGCCTTGGGGTTGCCCTCGGCGGCGAGGCGGTCGACGACCGGGCCGCCCGGGTAGCCGAGGCCGAGGTACCGCGCGACCTTGTCGAAGGCCTCTCCAGCCGCATCGTCGAGGGTTTCGCCGAGGACCTCGTAGAGCCCGTGGTCGACCATGTCGACGAGCATCGTGTGCCCGCCCGACACGATCAGGGCGAGGGCCGGTGGGGAGGCTTCGGGGTGGTCGAGGAAGTTCGCATAGATGTGCGCCTCCAGGTGGTTGACGCCGATCAGTGGCACCTCAAGGAGCGCCGCCAGCGACTTGGCGGCCGCCACGCCGACGACGAGGGACCCCATGAGGCCCGGCCCGAGCGTCACGGCGACGGCGTCCAGGTCCCAGAAGGTCACATCCGCCTGGCGCAGCACCTCGGCGAGGGCCGGGTTGATGGCCTGGACGTGGGCCCGGGAGGCGAGTTCGGGCACGATGCCCCCGTAGCGTTCGTGGAGTGCCGACTGCGACGACACAACGTTGGCGAGGATCGTGCGGTCGCCCCGCAGGACCGCCGCGGAGGTCTCGTCGCACGAGGTCTCGATGGCGAGGATCAGCGTCTCCGGGGAGTCGGGGACCGTCTTCCGGCTCGCCAGGGTCGCCGGTTCGAGTCCGGCAGCCGTGAATTGGAGCTCCTCGATCAGCGGCTCCGCGAATGACACATCCGGGATCGGCAGGGTGATCGGGCCGTGGCCCGACGAGAAGGAGGCCGGGATCCCCTTGGGGTAGAGAACGGGGGTCCCCTTGGGGGAGAGAAGAGGGGTACCTCTGGGGGAGAGCAGAGGTTCAGGCATCGCCGTCGTCCGCCTCTCCCTTGACCGTGGCCCGGAGGCCGCTGAGCAGGTCGGCGTACTTCGGGAGGTCGATGCCCTCGACCCACATCACGATCGCGTCCTCACCGGTCTCGACGTAGTAGCCCCGGCGCACGCCGACCGGGCGGAAGCCGAACTGTTCGTACATCCGTTGCGCCCCGAGGTTGGACTTGCGGACCTCGAGCGAGACCGACCGGGCCCCCCTCGCGGCGGCCGAATCGATGAGGCCGAGCATGAGCTTCGTCCCCACGTGGTTGCGGTGCCAGGCCGGGTCGACGGCGATCGTCGTGATGTGGGCCTCGGGCGGTGCCAGCATCACGCCCCCGTAGCCGATCACCTGGGCGTCCCACCGGGCGACGAGGTAGACGCGGTCGGTCTTGCGGGTCATCTCCTGCAGGAAGAGCGCGGCGCTCCAGGGCCTCGGGTAGACCT
>DASPZW010000334.1:0-6615 GCA_035636055.1 Actinomycetota bacterium | reverse complement strand
CGACGTTGCCCGGGAACTTGGGAACGGGAACCGCCCACACCGCCAGTGCGTAGCCCGCCACCAGGAGGGCAAACAGCGATGCCTGGGCAGGCGGCCGCTGCGTCGCGGCGACGAAGGAGATCGCAAGGAAGTAGAGGAGGTAGTAGTCGGAGCTGTACCCGCCGCCGAAGTACGTGAGGGCGGCCACGAACCCGACGAGAGCCACTCCCCACACCAGCAGCAGCAGTTCCTCGCCACGCCGTTCCCACCAGCGCAAGGCCAGGAGCCCGAAGACGGCATTGGCGCCTGCGGCCACCACCGCCAGGACGTAGACCGCGGCGTCGTTCGTGTAGCGATTCTCGTGATGCGGCACCAGAGTGGCCACGCCGACCGCAACGGTCGATGCGAACCCGATCCAGATCGCAAGGCGCACCATCTGCAGGCGGGCGTGGCGCAGGCTCCCGTCGGCCGCCGAGCGGGGCCGGATGGCCATTCGACGGAGGATCCGGGCAGGGCCTCCGGCGCCGTGGCCCCAACGCCTTGGGCCGTCACGGACCGTGGCGCTCATTGCCGGCGGGTCATATCCCACGCAGGATCTCCAGGAGCTCGCGCGACGTCAGATACGGCCGGTGGTCGGGTCTGCAGGGCTCCGGAGCTTCTTTGTGCGTCCAGGGCTCATTATGAGCCCCACGCACACAAAGAACTTCATGGCCACGCCCATCGCACCCGAGCCGATGCGGGGGTGGGCAGCAGGGCCTGGCCGCTCAGGCGTCTGGCCCGTTCCGACCGGGAGGCCGCCGGCGACGCTGGGCGGCGTCGTCGGCCTCGTGCGGGATGAGGACCCCCGCGGCGCCGGTCCCGTTGCCGTCCCAGCGCAGGGTCTGGATCGGGAACGGGATCTCGATGCCCTCCCGGCGGTAGCGGGCGTGGAGCCGCTTCACGAAAGCGTGGCGGATCGGGTACTGGTCGGCGAACTCGGCGGCTCGCAGGAAGACCGTGCACTGGATGCTGGAGCTGCCGAAGGCACCGAACCACACCCACGGCTCGAAGTCGGGGTCGCCGCCGGGGACGTCCCGCATCACCTCCCGGGCGACCTCCACGGTGACCCGCTCCACCAACTCCAGGTCGCTGTCGTAGCTCACCCCGACCTCGACGGGCACCCGCAGACCGCGCTGGGGCTCGTGGTAGTTGGTCAGCACGGCCCCGGCGAGGCGGGCGTTGGGTACCAGGATCAGGTTGTCCGGGAGCTGCCGGAGCGACGTGTGCCGCCAGTTGATGTCGACGACGTAGCCCTCCTCGCCGCTGTCCAGCCGCACGTAGTCCCCGCCGCGGATGTACTTGGCGGCGATGAGGTGGATGCCGGAGAAGAAGTTGGCGAGGGTGTCCTTCAGCGCCAGCGCGACGGCGAGGCCGCCGACGCCGAGGGCCGTCAGCAGCGGGGTGATGGAGATGCCGAGCGTCTGCAGGATGACGAGGACGCCGACGACGAAGACGACCAGCCGGGTGATGTTCAGGAAGATGGACCCGAACATGCCGGAGCCGTCGGACCGCATCGCATAGTGCTGCACCATGGCCGCCGACACGCGGGAGGCGAAGACGGTGGCGCAGAACAGCAGCACCACGACGACGCTGTCGCGCACCAGGCTGGCAACGCCCCGGGTGAGCGGCAAGGCCAGGCTGGCCCCGTAGGCACCGATCGCGGTCGAGGCGACGATGACGACGCCCTGGGCCGCCCTGATCGCCGCCCATTGCGACACCCGGTCGCTCCGGCGCAGCCGGGCGAGGACCACCCTCGAGAGGAGCAGTCCCACGAGGACCCCGATCCCGAGGATGGCGGCGGCCGCAGCCAGCTGGTGCATGCCGGGGTGATGCGTCAGGCCGATCACTCCCCGCGTCAGTTTGGGCGTCAGTCTGGGCTTCATACTGTGAGGTTCCATAACCTGGAATCCTTTCAGTGTTGTTTACCCCGGCCGCCGAAGACGGAAAACCAAGCCGACATCCGTGGGATTTCTCGCGAGCGGCCCGCCACGCAGCGTGGTCGCCTCCAGGCTCAGATCCATAAGCGGCGCCCGGGGCCCAGGCCCCTGCCGGCCACGGACAGTGGTGGAGGGGCCCTTGACCCCCACGATCGCACGGCCATTGGGCACATGGAATTCCGACAAGGCCGTGCAACCAGGCACCGGCATTGTGCATCCGACTCTTTAGCGGATACCCTTCCCCATTCGGCGGCCGTTCGGCCGGCGAGGAACGGCGATATGGCGATCTCGCGGGCGAAGACACTGCTGCAGCCCTGGACGCCCGGCACGACGAGTGCCGGCACTCAAGGCTGGACGCCTGACACCGAACGAACCAAACAGCCTCCGTCTCCACGACCCTGGGAAAAGCCGCCAGCGCCGAACAAGCGCTACCGGCCCGGCCTCGACGGGCTGCGGGCCCTGGCGATCATCGGCGTGCTCCTCTACCACGCCGGCGTGGAGTGGGTCCCGGGAGGCCTCCTCGGCGTCGACCTGTTCTTCGTCGTCTCCGGCTTCCTCATCACCTCGCTGCTGATCAGCGAAATCCAGAAAACGGGAAGGATCGCCCTGGCGGCCTTCTACCGGCGGCGGGCCCTGCGGCTCCTGCCGGCCCTCGCGCTCGTACTGGTCGTCACCAGCCTGGCCCTCATGCTCTTCTGGCCCCGGGAGGTCGCCCGGTTCCGCGGCGACCTCGTGGCCTCGCTGGGCTACGTCACCAACTGGTGGTTCATCGTGCGGCACCAGTCCTACTTCATCGCGAGCGGCCGGCCGTCGCCGTTCCAGCACCTGTGGTCCCTGGCCGTCGAGGAGCAGTTCTACCTCGTGGCGCCGCTCGGCCTGCTGGCCCTGCGGAACAAGTTCTCGTCGAGGCGGGGCCTGCTGCAGACCGCCGCCCTGGCCGTCGGGGGCGCCTGCGCCTCTGCGGTGGTGATGGCCGTCATGGCGATCCAGCACAACCTGCCCTACGGCGCCGACTCGTCCCGGGTCTACTTCGGCACCGACACCCACGCCTCCGGCCTGCTGATCGGCGTGGCCGCCGCCGCACTGCTGGCCGCCACCCGTGGGTCCTTGTGGCAGCTCCCGGCAAGCCGGCGGGCCGCCAAGGCGCTCGACGCCGCGGGCCTGGCCTCGCTGGCGATCATGGTCTGGGCGATGCTGCGCACGACCGAGTTCTCCCCGGGGCTGTACCGGGGCGGCTTCTGGGCCTTCTCCGCCGTCGCCGGGGTGGCGGCCGTCGCGGTCAGCCGTCCGGGAGGTCGCCTCGAGTCGGCGCTGGGCGGGCGGTCACTGCGCTGGGTCGGCAGCCGCTCCTACGGGCTCTACCTCTGGCACTGGCCGGTGTTCGTGTTCACCCGCCCGCAGCTCGACGTGCCTTTCGCAGGCACCGCAGACGTCGTCCTCAGGCTGATCCTCGTCGTCGGCCTGGCCGAGGCCAGCTACCGCCTCGTCGAGCGGCCCATCCGTACCACCGGGGTCCGGGCGTGGCTCGGGGCGCTCATCCTGCGCGGGTCCGAGGCCGCGGTCGCACTGCGCGCGAGCGCCATCCAGGCACGCAGCCGCTGGGCGACTCGATCGGCTCCGGTCGTCCGGCGCCTGCGGCAGGTGCCGACCGGTCAGTACTTCTTCGCAGGCCTCGGGCTGCTGGCGATCCTGCTGCTGGTGGGTCTCGGCCCGTACCGGTCGGGCACCTCGCCGGTGTGGAACGCGGCATCCGCCCGGCGGGTGGCCCTGCGGACGCCTCGGAGCGGCTCGGCCAGGGGATCCTCACGGACCGCCAACCAGGGACCCGTCCAGGCGCCGAACCCCACCAAGGCGGCTCCCGCCTCCACCGCGACAGCGGCGACCCCGCCCGCCCCCTCGGCGACGCCGAAGGCAGATCCCCCGCCGAGCCCCACGGCCACCCCCGAGCCCACACCGACCCCGCGCACGTTCACCGTCATCGGCGACTCGGTCATGCTGGGAGCGCAGGACGTCCTCCGGCAGGCCCTCCCGGGAGCGTACGTCGACGCCGTGGAGGGTCGCCAGGCCTCCACCGCGTTCGGCCTGATGAACTCGCTCATCGGCAGCGGCCGCGTCGGCACCGACGTGATCCTGCACATCGGGACCAATGGGACCATCGAACCTGCCGCGCTGGACGCACTGCTCGCCCGGCTGGGCAACCGGCGCATCGTCATCGTGACCGACCACGTGCCACGCCCCTGGCAGGATCTGAACAATCAGATCCTCACCGAAGCCGCCCTCAACCGCCCGAACATCCACCTCGTAGACTGGAACGCAGCAGCGTCAGCCCATCCCGAGTGGTTGTGGCCGGACGGCATCCATCTGCGGCCCGTCGGTGCGACGGCCTACCGTGATCTGATCGTCGGCGCCCTGAAGTAGCCGCCAAGGCCCCAAGGACTTACAACCAATGGTCCGACCGAGACACGCAGCACGATCAAGAATCGCAACCCGGCTCCCACCGATTCTTTTCCTGCTGCTGTGCGTGGCGGTGGCCGGCTGCGTCGAGCGGACGGAAGCGGTCCCCGGGACCTTTGCCGCGGGACCCGCCGCGGCGCCCTTGGACCCTTCCTCCAACGTGCCCACGGCTTCTGACGTGCCCGGGGGTTCTGAAGTGCCCGGGGGTTCTGACGTGCCCGGGGGTTCTGACGTGCCCGCGGCTACCCCCCTGCCGGAGCCGACCGACTCCCCGAGCCCGACCCCCAGCCCCACCCCGACGGATCCCGGGCAGTACCGGGGTGTCACCGCCATCGGCGACTCGGTGATGGTGGACGCTGCGCCCAACCTCAGGTCGACGTTCCCGGGGATCACCATCGACGCCGTCGCAGGACGCCAGGTGGACGTCGGCATCGCCGCCATGCAGAACCTGGCCAACACCGGACGCCTCGGCACCACCGTGGTGATCGGCCTCGGGACCAATGGACCGTTCAGCAGTGGACAGTTCGACCGCATCGTTGCCCTCGCCGGGGGCCGGCGCATGATCTTCCTGACGAACCACTGCGCCTACTGCACGTGGGTGACCCGCAACAACGAGCTGATCCTCGGCGGGTGCCTGCCGTCACGGGACTGCACGATAGCCGACTGGCAGGCCCTGGCAGGGAGCAACCCTGCCTGGTTCTACACCGACGGCGTCCACATGCCCATCGGCGGGATCGGGGGCCAGGCATTCGCCGACCTCGTCGGCCGCAGCCTCGTGGCCTCTCCCCCGATCCCCCGGTCACGCCTCCACGTCTATCCCGCCTGAGGCCGGCGGGCGAGGGCGACTCGCCTGCGCTTTAGTTCAGCGCTTTGCTCTTCGTCTCCTGGACCAACTCCTCGACGCCCTCCTTGGCGATCTCCCCGATGCGCTCCGCCACGTACTCGAGGGGCTCGAGGCCGACCTTGTCGACGACGGTCTTCGCCTTCCCGGTCACGGTGTCGATGCCAGATCCCACCGTGGTCTCGACCCGCTCGGCGACGATGTCCGCACCGGCTTCGATGTGGGCCTTGATGGTCGGGTCGTTGCGCACGGCGTCGACCGTCCGCTGCAGCATCGCACGCAGGTCGTCGCCGTCCGGGAGGATCTCCAGCAGGCGATGGGTGGCCTCCATGAACTCATCCTTGATCTGCTCGGCATCGGGCAGGATGGCCTTCACCTGGGCCACGGCCTTGCCCGCAGCTTCCTTGACCTGCTCGGGCTCGGGGAGTGCCTCCTTGACCTGTGCCGCCGCTGTTCCCGCCGCGTCCTTCACCCGGGCACCGGCGCTGCGTTCGTTGGTTTCCTCGGGCTCGCCGGGAAGGTACTGGAACGTTTGACCAGGTTTCGTCTGCAAGTGCGTGTCCTTTCTTCTCTCGTGAGTTGGTCGGCCGACGCTTCCTGTGCATGAGATTGGGGTTGGACCTAGCGGTTGGGGTGCCGAAGCCTGTGGATTGCGGTCTCCCCCACCCGGGAGACGGTTTCCACGACCTTCTCGGCAGCTTCGGTTGCCGCCTCCTTCACCTCGGGCAGCCGTTCGGCGGCGACGGACGCCACACGTTCCTCTGCCTCGGTGGCCTTCTCGATCACGAGGTCCTTGGCCTCGACCGCCGAGTCACCGATCTTGCCCGCGACCGTCGATGCCATCGCCTTGATCTGCCGGCGATCGGGGATCTTCTCGCCGATCCTTGCGACCAGCTGGTCCTTGGTCTCCTCCGCCTTCTCCAGGAACCGGTCGGCCTTCCCCTCGGCGATCTCGATGACCTCGTCCTTCAGGTGCGCCTTCTTGAAGGCGAGGGCCTCGACTGCGGCGGCGAGCCGGTCCGCGGTCCGGTCGATCTCTTCCACGCGCGTGCCGATGTCGCCCTCGCTCTCCTGCTGCTGCGGTGTCCGCCCCATGTACGTCTCCTGCCTCTCGTTGCGTTGACGGATGGCCCTCAGGGCCTCGACTGTCCGCGCTTCCACGCGGACTGCACTCTGCGAACCGCGTCGCCGAGGGACCGCACGGTCTGCTCGGGAACGAGCGGGGTCGCCGCCTGCACCTGCTTGCGCCCGGCCAGGGCCAGGGTGGCCGCGAGGACGCCATAGGCGCCGGCCACGACGAGGGCAGCCGCCCACGGGGGCATGACCAGCGTCAGCCCCAGGATCATGGCGGCGGTCAGCGCCATG
>DASPZW010000333.1:0-2916 GCA_035636055.1 Actinomycetota bacterium | reverse complement strand
GAGGAGCTGACCCTGCCCGGCTTCGTCCATGACGTCTGCTCCGCGATCCACCCGCTCGGTGTCGCCTCGCCGTTCTTCGCCGGCCTGCCCCTGGCGGATCACGGGCTGCAGTGGATCCACCCGGACGCCCCGGCGACCCATCCGCTGGACGGAGGCACGGCGATCGTGCTCGAGCGGTCGCTGGAGGCCACCGTCGACGCCTTGGGGACCGACGGCCCGGCGTGGCGCCGCCTCGCCGGCCCGCTCGTAGCCGGATGGCCGGCGTTGTCGGCAGCCCTGCTCGGCCCGCTGCTGCGGGTCCCGCGCCACCCGGTGCCCCTTGCGCGATTCGGGCTGCGGGCCGTGCTGCCCGCCACCACCCTCGCCCGTCACCTCTTTGCCAGCGCTGGCGCCCGTGCGGCCTTCGCCGGGCTTGCCGGCCATTCCATCCTCGACCTGCGCCGGCCGCTGACCGCAGCGTTCGGCCTGGTCTTCGCAGCCACCGCGCATACCGTCGGGTGGCCGCTGGTGGCCGGGGGATCCGAACGCATCGCGGATGCGCTGGTGTCCTACCTTGCGTCGCTGGGGGGCGAGGTCGTCACCGGCCATCCCGTGGGCTCCCTCGCCGACGTGCCGGACGCCCGGGCCCTCCTGTTCGACGTGACCCCCCGCCAGCTCGTCGGCATCGCCGGGGACCGGCTTGACGCCGGCTACCGGCGCCGGCTGTCCCGCTACCGGTACGGGCCCGGGGCCTTCAAAATCGACTACGCCCTCGAGGGCGCGGTGCCGTGGGCTGCCCCGGCGTGCGCCCGGGCGGCGAGCGTGCACGTCGGGGGCACCCTGGAGGAGATCGCCGCCGCCGAGGCCGAGGTCGCCCGGGGGGGCCATCCCGAACGGCCGTTCGTGCTCTGCACCCAGCCAAGCCTGTTCGACGCCACGAGGGCGCCGGCAGGCCGCCATACCTTCTGGGCCTACTGCCACGTGCCCCATGGGTCGGACGTCGACATGACGGCCGCCGTCGAGGCGCAGATCGAACGGTTCGCCCCGGGCTTCCGCGACCGGGTGCTCGCCCGCCACGTCATGGGCCCGGCCGCCCTCGAGGCGCACGACGGCAACTACATCGGCGGGGACATCGCCGGAGGGTCCCACGGCGGGCTCCAGTCGCTCTCCCGCCCGGTGCTCTCCCCGCACCCCTACACCGTGCCGCTCGAAGGCCGCCCCGCCTTCCTGTGCTCGTCGTCGACGCCCCCCGGTGCGGGCGTGCACGGCATGTGCGGCTGGTGGGCCGCGAGGGCTGCCTTCGAGGTGCTTCGTTGATCTGTGCCCTGGGTGGCGAGGATTTACCCTTCCGTAACGTCCAGGCTCTACGATCTCCCCAGTGAAGAGTCGTCGGGCCCGCAGCGCTGCGAGAAACCGAGCAGGATGTCACCGCCGCTGTGCCCGGACCGGGCCGACCGGCGAGCGTCCCTCGCTCCGTAACCACTTCATCTCCTGTCCATGGGCCAGCGCCGTCGTGCCGGGTGCAGCCCCCGCCGGTACAGTCATTCCGGACACCGTGGCAGGTCCCCACGGGGGCCCCCACGCCACCAGACCGAGGAGGTCGGATTTGCAGGCCGAGGATCCTGTCGACTGGGTGGACTGCCCGCAGTGCGGGCTGCCGGCCTACGTCGTCGACCGGTTCGTGCGCCCCTCCACGGACGGGCCGCTGCCCCACGCCGTGACCGTCTGCCCCCAGCTCCACCACCTCTGCACAACTGACGAACGCACCTCGGGAGCCGTCACGGACGAGGAGGCGCCGGCCGCCGAGGCGCCGGCCGAGGCCGAGGACCCGGCGGAACCCGGCTCCTCGTGACCGCCCCCACAGACGGGGACCCCACCGAGCCGGCACTGCCCTCAGGCCCGGCGCTTGACCCGCCGCCCGTCGGCCCCGCCGAGAGCGCGCACCCGATGATCTTCAGCCTTCGGATCTCCCTGCCTGACCTTCCGGGGACGCTCGGCCGCATCGCAAGCGCCTTCGGGAAGGGCAGCGTGAACATCCTTACGCTCGACGTCATCGACCGGGAGGACGGGATGGCCATCGACGACCTCCGGGTGGAGGCCCCCCGGGGGATGCAGGAGGCCCTGCGCCGGGCTGCGGCCGACGTTCCGGGATTCGCCGTCGAGTACGTCCGGCCCCTGGAGGCCTTCCGGCACGTGCTCGAGCCGTTGGAGCTCGCGGTGTTGCTGGAGGACAGCGGCTCCCAGGCGATGGTGCAGCTCGTGGAGCACCTGCCCGACGCGTTCGGGGCGACCTGGGCCATCGTGATCGATGTGTCGGGAAGCTGCGACGCTCCTCCCGCGGTGCTGGCGGCCAGCATCGGCGCCCCCAGTGCGGCGCGCCTTCCTGCGGCGTGGCTCGACTTCAGCGAACTTGTTTCGCCGACGTTCGGCAAGGCCGGGGCCGGCCGGCCGGTGCCGAACTGCGACGACGACGACCTCGAGGTTGCCGCGGCCCTGGTCGACCGACCGTGCGCGGCGGTGCTCCTGGGCCGGGAGCGGGGCCCGCGTTTCCGGGCATCGGAGCTGCGGCATCTCGGGCTGCTCGCGCGCATCGCCGCGTCGGTGACGGCCAGGTCCGACAGTCTCGTCCAAGCCGTCTAGCCGTTCGTCGGACACGACGGTTTCAGGCCGAAGGCAGTCTGAAGAATTCCTATCGCCGCCGGTCCGCGCAGGACTACGATTCCCCTCGGGGTGTGGGGTTCGGGGGGGAGGGTGGGTCGGTGCAGGCCACGATGCAGCAGTTTCCGCTGACCATCACCCACATCCTCCGCCACGGCGCCACCGTCTTTGGCGACACCGAGGTGGCCACCTTCGACGGCGAGCGCGTGCGGCAGGGCAGCTTCGCCGGGGTCGCGGCACGGGCCGGACGGCTCGCCGCGGCCCTCGCTCGTCTGGGAG
>DASPZW010000332.1:0-3534 GCA_035636055.1 Actinomycetota bacterium | reverse complement strand
TTCGGAGCGTCCCACGAGCCAGGGGGATCCGCAGCTCATCCCCTCCGCTTCGCTCCGGGGGCTGCTACTCCCCCCTGGACCCCCCTGCCCGCCTACCGGGAGGCGGCGGAGGCTGCCCCGACGAGCTGGAAGACGATCAGCAGCTGGGTGAGGGCCAGGCTCTCCGACCGCTTCTCCTGGTTGGCGTCGACGAACACGCCGATCGCCTCCCGGTTCAGCTCTCCATCGGGGTGAGCCATCTTGTCCCAGATGATCTCCTCCGCCGCCGCCGAGACCTCCGGCGGCACCTGGCCGTCGATCTCGAGGACGTCGACGGGCTTGCCACGGTCACGGGCCAGGTGGAAGCGGATGGGCTCGTAGCGCGGCGTGCGGGTCTCTGCGGCGATCTCCGCGAGGTACGGGTGCGGGAGGGTGGGCCGGAGCACGAGGCGGACGTTGTACTTGGTCGGGTCGCTGTCGAGGTTGCCCCCGGGCGGGATGAACCGCACGACGATGTCGGCGTACTCCCGCTGGGGCTCGATGAACTCCTTCGAGTCCGGCTCCCGGCGCTGCATGTCGGCGATGACCTCGTCCGGCGTGTAGTTGCGCTTGGTGCAGTCCCGCTTGATCTTCCAGGCCCGCCGCAGGTCCTCGGGAGGGTCGAGGTAGACCTTCACGTCGAAGCAGTCCCGCATGCCCTTCGTCCAGAAGCCCAGCAGGCCCTCGATCACCACGTAGTCGGAGGGCTCGAACAGCTCGGGGGCGTCCAGGGTCCCGTGGTGGTGGTTGTACACCGGCTTCAGGATCGGCTCCCCCATGGCCATCAGCGCGAGGTGCTGCTCCATGATGTCCATGTAGTTGCACTCGGGGTTGAGCGGCGTGAGCTGGACCTTCTTGCGAGCCTCACGGTCGTACCGGTGGTAGTCGTCGGTGCAGATCGAGTTGACGCGGTGCTGCCCGAAAATGTTCTCGATGCCACGCGTGAGCGTGGTCTTGCCCGCGGCGGAGTCCCCCACCACGCCGAGCATGATGGGACGGCGGCTGCGGGTCGTGGCATTTGCACCTTTGTTACGCAGCCCAAGTGGGCTCATGGCCATACGTCGCTCCCGAGCTAGGGTGTCAATTCCCAGGGTAGGGTCTCATTCAGAGGAAACAATCCCCCGCCCTGGGTAGGGTGCCAAGGAGATGCAGGTCACCTAGGGGGGTGACGAGTGAAGATTAGCAAGTTTCGCCGGCGGGATGCGTTCCAGTCGCCGGCGCACCCCCGCACCCGACGGTGGGGGGGCCACTGGGGGGCGGTGCCAAGCGGCGGGCAGGCGCTGCTGCCGTCACCTGAGGGGGTGAGGCCGCCTCCCTCCCCACTCTGAGTCTGCCGGGGAATGGCACGACCACGGCTCGAAGGCATACCTTTACGCAACGGCCAACTTCAACGCGAGGTGATCCCTATGGACATGATCCTGTCACTCGACACGGCAGAGATCTCCGAGATCGAGGAGGCGGCAAGCTGGGGGGTGCTGGGCGGGGTCACGACGAACCCGACCCTCATCTCCAAGGCCGGCCACTCCCATCCCGAGATCGCCATCAAGAAAATCTGTTCCATCGTCGACGGCCCCGTCTCGATGGAGTGCGTCTCCTCGGATGCCGACGGCATGTACAGGGAGGGCCGGGTCTACGCGACCTGGGCCCCCAATGTCCTCGTCAAGTGCCCGTGCACCCCGGCGGGGCTGGCGGCGACCCACCGGCTCCACGGGGAAGGCATCAACGTCAACATGACGTTGATCTTCTCGCCCAACCAGGCGATCCTCGCCGCCAAGTCGGGAGCCTGGTGCTGCAGCCCGTTCGCAGGGCGCCTCGACGACATCTCCTGGGACGGCCTGGCCCTGGTCGCGGAGATCTGCGAGATCTTCCGGATGCAGGAGTACACGACAAAGGTGCTCGCGGCGTCCCTGCGCCATCCGGTGCACGTGATGGATGCCGCCCGGGTCGGGGCCGACATCGCGACCATGCCCTTCAAGGTCTTCAAGATGCTCGTCCAACACCCGCTGACCGACAGGGGACTCGAGGGATTCATGGCCGACTGGAAGAAGCTCCAGGAGCACGACGACGCGGCGGCGGTCCAGGACCAGCTTCGGCAGGATGCTCCCGCCAAGTGAGGACGCCCTGGATCGTCCCATCCGTGTTGAACGCCGACCCGGCGCGCCTGTACGACGAAGTCGCGCGCCTCGACGCCGCCGGCGTCGACGCCATCCAGTGGGACGTCATGGACGGGCACTTCGCGCCCAACCTCACCTTCGGCCCTGAGTTCATCAAGGCCTGCCGGGGTGCCACGGCGGTCCCCTACGAGGCGCACCTCATGATCGAGGTGCCCGAGCGGTGGATCCAGCAGTACGTCGACGCCGGTTGCGAGACCGTGATCGTCCACCCCGAAGCCAGCGTGCACCTGCACCGGACGCTCCAGGAGATCCGCCGGATGGGGGCCAGGGCCGGCGTGGCCCTCAACCCCCACACGCCCCTGGAGGCGATCCGCCACGTCCTGGGATCGATCGACCACCTCCTGGTCATGACCGTGAACCCGGGGTTCGGCGGGCAGGCCTACATCGCCGAGATGGAGCCGAAAATCGCCGAAGCACGAAGGATGATCGATGCCACAGGCCGGGACATCCCCCTCGAAGTCGACGGCGGCATCTCCGCATCGACCATCGGGGCGGCCGGCGTCGCCGGGGCCGACACGTTTGTCGTCGGTTCGGCCCTGTTCCGCAATCCTGGCGGGATCGCCGCCTGCGTGGCAGAGTGCCGCGCCAACCTCGCCAAGGCCGCCGAGGCCGAGGCGGCCACGATCAGCGCTATCGCCGGAGGAAAGTGAGCCTATATGGACAACACCGCCACGCTCGAGAAAATTGTCTCCCCACCCAGCTACGGGAGCGAGCTGGATCTGCTCTCGATCAACACGATCCGGACGCTGGCGGCCGACGCCGTGGAGAAGGCCAACTCCGGCCACCCGGGCGCTCCCATGGGCCTCGCGCCGGCGGCGTACGTCCTCTGGCACCGCTTCCTGAAGCACAACCCCGCCAACCCGCACTGGCCCGACCGGGATCGCTTCGTCCTGTCGGCCGGCCACGCCTCGATGCTCATCTACTCCCTGCTGTACCTCACCGGCTACGGCCTCACCATCGACGACCTCAAGCAGTTCCGGCAATGGGGCTCGCTCACCCCCGGCCACCCGGAGTACGGCCACACCGTCGGCGTCGAGACCACGACCGGGCCGCTCGGCCAGGGCTTCGCCACCGGCGTCGGGATGGCGATCGCCGAGCGTGAGCTCGCCGCCCGCTACAACAAGCCCGGGTTCCCCGTGGTCGACCACCAGACCTACGCCATCTGCTCCGACGGCGACATGATGGAGGGTGTCTCCCACGAGTCGGCGTCGCTCGCCGGTCACCTGCGCCTGGGCAAGCTCATCTACTTCTACGACGCCAACCAGATCTCAATCGACGGCTCCACCGACCTCACCTTCACCGAGGACGTGGGAAAGCGGTTCGAGGCCTACCAGTGGCACGT
>DASPZW010000331.1:0-4861 GCA_035636055.1 Actinomycetota bacterium | reverse complement strand
CCTCACCGGTGAGCAGCGGATCCTCGCCTTTATCGGGGGGTTTCACCTGACAGGGGGACTCTTCGAGCCGATCATCCCCGCGACCGTGGCCGACGTGAAGGCAATCGGCGTCGAGCAGGTCGTGCCGGCACACTGCACCGGCTGGCGGGCCACCCACGCCATTGCCCGCGACCTGCCCAACGCCTTTGTGCAGCCGTCGGTCGGAACGACGTTCCGCTACCAGCGCCGGTCACCGTAACGCGTCCCCTTCCCCGCAGTCCCCGCCCCCTCCCAACGTAGTGGGGGGTTCGTTCCGGCGTTGATGGTGGGGACGGGCACTACGATGATGCAGGCGGCCGGCGCCCCCACCATCCCGGCGCAGACACCCGTCACCTCCGGGGCCATGGCCGGAGTCCGGGTAGGTCAGGCGCAGTTGCCGCAGGTGCCGAGCAGGTCCAGGCGGTGGGCCTGCGGGGTGAAGCCCGTGCCCTCCGACACCTGCCCGAACAGCTTGTCCAGGCTCTGCTCGAGCCGGTTGGGCACGGTGAAGTCCTCGATCGCGCCGCAGTTGACACACACCATGTGGTGGTGGTGCTGGGTCAGCTCCTCGGCCAGCTCGTAGCGGGTCAGGTCGTCGCCAGCGAACACTTTGCGGACCACCCCGGCCTGGACGAGTACCGCAAGGTTGCGGTAGGCGGTGCTCTGGGCCGGCACGCTCCCGCCGGCCAGCACCTCGGCGATGGTCACCGGGCGCCCGGCGCCGACGAGGGTCTCGACGAGTGCGCGGCGGCCGCTCGTGTAGCGCTGGTCGAAGCGGCGCAGGCGGCCGGTGACCTTGGTGTGGAGGTCCTCTTCCATCTCCGGAAGCATACGTCTCCCTCTTGTAATGAGAATCGTTCTTATTATAATTCTCGGTGTGAGACTTCCGACAACCTTCCTGGGCGCCGCGGCAGCCGCCGTGGCGCTGGCCTGCCTCCTGGCGGGCTGCGGCACGAAGAGCGGCACGACGAGCGGCACGCCCGCGGCGGGGCCAGCTGCGGGTTCGGGTCCGAAGGTGCTCGCCGTCGTGGCCGCGGAGAACTTCTGGGGCAGCATCGCCGCCCAGCTTGGCGGCACGCATGCGGCGGTCACGAGCATCATCACGAACCCCGACACGGACCCCCACACCTACGAGCCGACCACCGGCGACGCCCGGACCGTGGCCAGGGCGAGCTACGTCGTCGTCAACGGCATCGGGTACGACCCCTGGGCTCCCAAGTTGCTGGCCGCCCAGCCCGATCCGGCCCGGAGGGTCCTGACCGTCGGCGACCTCGTGGGGGTCAAGGAGGGCGGCAACCCCCACCGCTGGTACTCGCCGCCGGACGTGATGAAGGTGATCGACCAGGTCACATCGGACTACAAGGTGCTCGATCAAGCGGATGCCACGTACTTCGATGCGCAGCGCACCGCGTTCCTGACCACGGGACTCGCCAGGTACAGGTCGCTGATCGCGGACATCAAGTCGAAGTACGCGGGGACGCCGGTGGGGGCCTCCGAGAGCATCTTCGCCCCGCTCGCCGACGCCCTCGGGCTGCACCTGCTCACACTGGCCAGCTTCCTGACGGCGATCAGCGAAGGCTCGGACCCCACCGCCGCGGATAAGGCTACGATCGATGCCCAGATCAAGGGCCACCAGATCAAGGTCTATGTCTTCAACAGCCAGAACTCGACGCCCGACGTCGCCGCCCAGGTCAAGGAGGCAAAGGACGCGGGCATCCCGACGACCACGATCACCGAGACCCTGGAGCCGCCGACCTCCACGTTCCAGGACTGGCAGTCCACCCAGCTTCAGGCCCTCGAAGCGGCACTCGCACGGGCAACCGGGAGATGAGACCGGGCGCCGTGGCTGAGGAGGCGTGGCCCGAGCGCGCGGCTGCGGCCGCCCCGGCGACCCCGACCGTCGAACTGGTCAACGCTGCCGCCTCCGTCGGAGGGCGCAGCATCTGGAGCGGCGTCGACCTCACGGTCGCCCCCGGGGAATTCGTGGCGGTCATCGGCCCCAACGGCGCGGGGAAGTCGACGCTGGTGAAGGTCCTGCTGGGCCTGCTCCCCCTCTCCGGCGGCGAGGCTCGGATCCTCGGCCGGGCCCCGGGCGAGGCCAACCAGGAGATCGGGTACCTGCCGCAACGGCGCAGCTTCGACCCCGGCCTCAGGGTGCGGGGCATCGACGTCGTCCGGCTCGGCCTCGACGGTGACCGCTGGGGTGTCCCCCTTCCCCTGGTGAGTCGCTGGAGCCGGCGCCGGAAGGAGGAGGACGAACGGTTGGCCGAGGTGCTCGGTCTTGTCGGCGCCACGGGGTACGCGCGCCGCCCGGTGGGGCACGTCTCCGGCGGGGAGCAGCAGCGGCTCCTCATCGCCCAGGCACTGGTGCGCAGGCCGGCGCTCATGCTGCTCGACGAGCCGCTCGACAGCCTCGACCTGCCGAACCAAGCCTCGGTCGCCGCGCTCATCTCGGGCATCTGCCGGGACCGCGGCGTCACCGTGCTGCTCGTGGCCCACGACGTGAACCCCATCCTGTCGTACCTCGACCGGGTCGTCTACATCGCCGGCGGCGGGGCTGTCGCCGGCACCCCGCACGAGGTCATCCGCAGCGACATCCTGTCCCGGCTGTACGGCACTCCGATCGAGGTGCTCACCACGTCCGACGGGCGGCTCGTGATCGTCGGTCAGCCAGAGGCACCGGCTCACCACTCCGACCGCCACACGCACGCGTGATCCCGGCCCATGTGGCGGCCCAGGGCGCCGGTGTCCCGCTGAGCTGGGACCTTGCGCAGGACATCCGGCAGCTTTTCGAGTTCCACTTCATGGTGAACGCCTTCCGGGCGGGCACGGTCGTCGCCATCGCAGCCGGGCTGCTGGGATGGTTCATGGTGCTGCGGTCGCAGAGCTTCGCCGGCCACACCCTCGCCGTCGCCGGCTTCCCGGGGGCCGCGGGAGCAACCCTGATCGGGGTGAACCCGGCGTGGGGGTTCTTCGGTTTCTGCGGTGCAGGGGCGGCGGCCATCGCCGCGGTGCCCCGAGCCCGGTCCGGCACCCAGGGCGGGGGCTTCAGCGAGGAGTCCGCCGCCATCGGTACGGTCCAGGCACTGGCGCTCGCATGCGGCTTCCTGTTCATCACCCTCTACCGGGGTTTTCTCAATGGGGTCAACGCCCTGCTGTTCGGCACCTTCCTCGGCATCACCGACGGGCAGGTCTGGGTGCTGGTGGGCGTGGCCGCCCTCATCGTCGTGGCCCTCGCCCTCGGCGGGCGGCTCCTCCTGTTCGCATCCGTGGACCCGGACGTCGCTGCCGCCCGCGGGGTGCCGGTCACCGCCCTGGGGGTGGCGTTCCTGCTCCTGCTTGGTTTCGCTGCGGCCGGGGCGAGCCAGATCACCGGGTCGTTGCTCGTCTTCGCCCTCCTGGTCGTGCCCGCGGCGACCGCCCAGCGGATGTGCGCCCGGCCGGCCTGGAGCATCGGGCTGAGCGTCGGGATCGCCCTCGTCGTCACGTGGCTGGGGCTGTCCGCCGCCTACTACTCCTCCTATCCCATCGGGTTCTTCGTCACCACGTTCGCCTTCGCAGCCTTCGCCGCCACCCACCTGGCGACCGCCGTCGCCCGCGGTAGGCGATCAAGGCAGGCACCGTGACCAATCCCCTTACCGGCATCGCCCACATGCTGGGCCACCCCTTCATCCGCTACGCATTCTTCGCCGGGTCTGGCGTGGCGGTGGCGGCCGGCCTCACCGGCTACTTCCTGGTGCTGCGGGCGCAGGTGTTCACCGCGGATGCCCTCTCCCACGTCGCCGTGGCGGGCGCGATGGCGGCGCTTGCGTTCGGGTTCGACGCGCGCCTCGGCCTGTTCGTGGCAACGACCGGCGTCGCGCTCGGCATGGGCCTGATCGGGCAGCGAGGCAAGCCGGACGACGTAACGATCGGCAGCGTGTTCGCCTGGATCCTCGGCCTGGGCGTGCTGTTCCTCACCATCTACACCCGGTCGAGGTCGACCTCGAACAGCACCGCCGGGATCACCGTGCTCTTCGGGTCGGTGTTCGGCCTCAGCTCGAGTCAGGCCCTCCTCGCCGCCGTCGTCAGCGCCGGCGTCGTCGGGGCGCTCCTGTTGGTGGCGCGCCCCCTGCTGTTCGCCACCGTGGACGAAGCAGTCGCAAGAGCCCGGGGCGTCCCGGTCACTGCCCTGGGCCTCGGGTTCCTCGCCCTTGCCGCCGTGACCGCCGCCGAGGCGACGCAGGTGGTGGGCGCCCTGCTGCTGCTCGGCCTCGTCGCGGCCCCCGCGGGAGCCGCGCGCCGCCTGACCACACGGCCCTACCGGGCCATGTGGCTGTCCGCGCTCCTCGGGCTCGCCGCGATGTGGGCAGGCCTCGGGCTCAGCTTCGAGGTGCCGGCGTTGCCGCCAAGCTTCGCAGTGGTCGCGGTGGCTGCGGGCATCTACCTGGTCGCGGCAGCCGCTCCGGCAGTGCGTCGATCCGCCCGCAGACGCAGGTCGCGAGCCACGGCGGCTCCGGCAACGGGCAGTCTGGAGCTCGACAGTCAGGCTGCCGCACGGACCGTGATGTAGTTCTTCACCGAGGTGACCCCGGTGCCGCCCAGGCAGCCTTCTCGGCCTCGTGGCGTTCCGCCCACGACCGGATGTCCCGCGTTCCTCGTCCGATTTCATGACCAGACCACTCCTCTCCTCGTTCTGCGGTGCCTGGGGAGAACGTTGATGTGCGACGTTAGGTAAAAAATGGCTGCTATAGGTCCCAAAAGTACCTAACCTCGTGGTGAACCTCGTTGGCCTGGCCTCCAGGGGAGGGGGCTCAGGCGGCGGGGAGCTGAACCGTTTTGGCCAGCCACTCCCGCAGGACGG
>DASPZW010000330.1:0-2880 GCA_035636055.1 Actinomycetota bacterium | reverse complement strand
ACCTGAAGCGGCCTCCCGCCAACGAGGAGGAGAAGCGGATGATGGACATCTGGTACGACGCGTGGGTCATGCCGCCGTTGCCCACGACGGAGCAATTCCTCTCCTTCGTGTCGAGGACGGGCTTCACCGAGATCCACATGGATGACGTGACGGCCAGCGGCGTCCGGTCCGGCCGCCGCCTCTATTGGATGAGCCTCGCCGCGCTGCCCGGTGCCGCCGTCCTGCACCGCCTGGGCATCCGCAGCGACGTCCAGCACACCAACGTAACGGGCTCCATCGCCGCGTGGCGCGGCTACAAGCGGGGCCTCTGGGAGGCCGGCCACACCACTGCCCGCAGACCCGAAGCTTAAACCTACTTCGTCACACTTTTTCGCAACTCCTTTTCCTGTTTCTGCCGGGCATTTCCCCCGCGCTTTCCATTGTTTAGGTCGTGTTAACCGCGGGTAGTTCTGGTGGTACATGCAGGACGAAAGGAGGCATCACATGGCCGAGCAAGAATCCCCCGCGCATGTGGCCGGGGTACGCAAGGGCGAGGAGATGATCGAGGAGGACGGCAAGGAAGCTGGCCGCTTCGAGTCAGGTCACGACGACTCCCCCGCGGGCCGACCGCACGGCGGGTCCACAGCCCGTGACGACACCGGTATCGACCCCCAGCAGCCGATCAGCGGTGGCAACCCCAAGGGGTAAATGCACGTTCAAGCACCGCGTACACATCCGTCCGCAGCACGCGGATTGAAAGGGAGGGGAACATGGGAGTGCTTCTGGCATTTCTTATCATCACTCTGCTGTTGTTTGGAGCGGGATTCACCCTGCATATCCTGTGGTGGATCGCGGCCATCGCACTCGTCGTCTGGCTCGTCGGCCTGATCGCCCACGGTCCGGAGGGGCGCTGGTACCGCTGGTGACCCGACCCGCTGCATCACTTGATTCATCCGTAGCAAAGGGGCGCCTTGTGGCGCCCCTTTGTCATCCATCCACCTGGCGTCCATCCACCGGAAAGGAGGAGCTATGCCACAGAAAGCCTGGAGCCACAAGCGCGAGCGTCAGTACGAGCACATCAAGGAGGGCCTGCTCGACCGGGGGACGAAGACCGACCAGGCCGAGGAGATCGCGGCGAGGACCGTCAACAAGGAGCGTGCCCGCTCGGGCGAGGCCAAGACCGCCAGCGGGCCCTCGATCGACGACATTTCGTCGGGCCGGTGCGGCGGGCTGCGTTCGCACAAAGGGAGTGGCGGGCGTACCTACGACCAGCTCTACAACGAGGCCCGCGACCGGGGCATCCAGGGCCGGTCGCGCATGAACAAGCAGGAGCTCGAGAAGGCGCTCAGCCGCTGAGGGTGGACGTGGCCGACTCCGCCGTCGCTCTCACCGGAGGCCGCCTCAACCGGAGGCCGCCTCAACCCGGAGGCCGCCTCAACCGGAGGCCGCCTCAACCGGGGGCAGCCTCGGCCATTTCGAACCACACCTTGGTCAACCCGTCGCGCTCGACCCCCCACGCCGTGGACAACCGGTCCACGAGCATGAGTCCCCAACCGCCTGTCGCCGTCCCCCCCGGACCGTCCCGGTGGGGGACGGGCTCGGCGGCCGGCTCGAAGCCCCCGCCGGGTTCCGCCACCTCCACCCGCAGCCCTTGGGGCAGCAGCCGCACGGTCAGTTCGATCTCCTGATCCGGGCGGAGGCTGGCGTGACGCACGCTATTGGTTACGAGTTCGCTGACGAGGAGCGTCGCCCGCTCGAGCAGCTCTCCTTCCAGGACCGGCCCCAATTCACCCCGGATGGCCCGCCGCGCGCGGCTCGGGGCCTTCGGGTCGGGGCCGAGGAACATGTGGATCGTCGAAGCATTCACCTCCCATGTGTACCCGCTTTGGGCGGCAGCGACGCCTTTCCGGCTCAGGGCACCGGTCCGACGACCTTGAGGACGAGCATCGCGAGGTCGTCGCGCGGCTCCCCAGCCTGGAAGGCCAGCACGGCGGTCTCCAGCTTCGTGGCGATGTCCTCGGCACCGAGGCCCTGACATTGGTGCAGGAGGGCCACCAGGCGCTCTTCCCCGAAGGTCCCGGTGGGCCCCCGGACGTCGGTGAGACCGTCGGTGAAGAACAGCGCGACATCGCCGACCTCGAGCTCGTTCACCTTCTCCGGCAGGTCCGGGGCCGGGAGGAAGCCGATCAGGGTGCCAGGGCGGCCTGCACGCTCGACCCTGCCGCCCGCACGCAGCAGCAGCGGTGGCGGGTGCCCACCACAGGCCACGGTGAGGCGCAGGCCACTGGGCCGCCAGCGTAGGCGGCCCAGGGCGATGGTGAGGAAGCGGCTGGAGGGCCGCTCGTCGATGACTGCCTCGTTCAACTGGAGCAGGATCTCGCGCGGCTTGCGATGTTCCCGGGCCGCTGCCCGGACGGTGTAGCGGGCCAGGGCGGTCAGCGATGCGGCTTCGATGCCCTTGCCCGAGATGTCACCCATCGCGAGGGCCCAAGCTCCCTCGCCGACGCCGAACACGTCGTAGAAGTCCCCTCCCACCTCTGACGCTGCGCCGGCCGCCCGGTACCGGGCGGCGATCTCCACCCCCGGGATCTCGGGAAGGCCGGGCGGCAACAGGCTGGCCTGCAGCGTCATCGCGATGTGGCGCTGCGCATCGAACAACCGGACGTGGTCGAGGGCCAGGGCCACCCGCTGGCCGAGGTCCTGGGCGAGTGCGAGGTCCTCGGGGTTGTAGCGCCGGACGCCGTCGGCGGCGACAGCGAGGCTGAGGCTGCCGAGCACCCGCGAGCGTGAGACCAGGGGGATACCGAGGTACGAGCCGATCGCCGTCCCCATGAATGCCTGGAGCATCCAGGGTGGGGCGTCTCGCACGTCCGGCACGAGCAACGGGCGCCGGGAGCGGAT
>DASPZW010000329.1:0-4176 GCA_035636055.1 Actinomycetota bacterium | reverse complement strand
ATGTTCACGGGCTTGCTCCAGGTCCTGCCCTCGTCGGAGGAGACCGAGACGAGGCTGCGGCTCGGGACGATGTCGTCGGGAGGGACCCCAAAGGCCGGGAGCTGCGCGGCGCGGTAGCGGAAGCCGGCGTAGAGGCGTTTGGGATCGGTGGGATGCACCGCCATCCGGATGTACTCGTAGCGCTCCTGGTCCTTGGCCTTCGTTCCCCCTCTCGAGGTGAACTCCACCTCCTGCGACCTGGCGATGGTAGAAAACTGCCAGGTGTCGCCGAGGTCGCTGCTGCGCGCCAGGTAGGCGTCGGTGGGGCCGATTCCCCCGGGGGGGAGTCCGATCCGGCGGCCACCACGTAGATCGTTCCGTCGATCCCGAAACGAGCGGCGTGGAACGGGCCGAAGGTGGGACGGGCGCACGCCTTGTACTCCGGGGGCACCGGCTTGCCCGCCGCCTTCGCCCACGTTCGGCCGCCGTCGCGGCTCACATGGAACTCGCAGGTCGTGGTCAGGAACTCGGCGTCGTAGATCGCCAGGACGTTGCGATCCTTGGGGTGGACCATGAGCTGGGGCTCCGCATGCGCCCGGGCAGGCTGGATGGTCTTGGTGACCTGGACCGCGGGGGTGACGACGGGCTGACGGACAGCCGCCGTTGCCGTGGTCCCCAAGAAGAGGCCGACCACGGTCCAGCAGGCACGTCGTCGCCTGGGAGCAGGCATTCGCTCCTCACGGGAAAGCAAGCGAGCAGACGAACGGATTCTTCACCGCCTCTCCGCCCTCGTCAAGACTGGTGGCTCGTCGCGGTAGCATCGCCCCAAAGCCAGTGACCGCGTGGCGCGACAACAGCCGTGCTGGACGAGCGCCACGCGGAACGGACTCGTTTTGCGGGTAGCCACCTACGACAAAAGATCGTAGTATTGAGCGCGTGAGTCCTCTGGACGTCTCGAAGGGCTTCCAGCCCTTGGGGCGAACTCCACTGGGGGACCTGTCGTGCCTCTCGGTCGGCGGGACCTTTGGCACCAGGGCGCCCGGTGATTCTGGCTGCGGCCGATCATTCCCCGGACCTTAAACCGGAAGCAGGGTCTCGATGACGAGCCAGACCTAGATGAGCGCCCAGCTCCTGGCAGCGGTCGTGGTCGCAGCCTCTGTGGCAGCGTGGGCGATCTTCATGGCCTACCTCCGGGTCCGGCCCGAGGCGGCCCCGCCGGTCGAGTCTTCGCTGATGTCGGCCCAGTCTTCGACGGGAGCCGCTCCCGGAACGGTCATCGAACGCACGCCGCGTGCCCGCAGCTCCGGCAACGACGCAGCGGGGGTGACCCGCCGGCAGTTCCTCAACCGGGCCTACTTCGCGGCGGTGCTGGTGGGGTTGTCCAACTTCGCCCTGGCCTCGCTCGACTACCTGTGGCCGAGGGGCGGCGGGGGCCTCGGATCCAAGATCACCGTGGGCGACGCCGAGACACTCCGCAACCAGCTCAGCACCTCCCGCAGCCCGATCTTCATCCCCGACGGGTTTTTCTGGCTGATGACCTACGAGGGCCAGCCCGCCGCGGCCAACAAGATCCCTGCCTACGTGACCGCAAACGTTGTTCAAACAGGCTTCATGGCCATCTACCGCAAGTGCGTCCACCTCGGCTGCAGCGTGCCGTTCTGCAGCACCGCCGAGTGGTTTGAGTGTCCCTGCCACGGCTCGAAGTACTCGATCAACGGCGAGTACCGCAGCGGGCCCGCCCCCCGCAGCCTCGACCGCTTCCGGGTCGACATCGTGGGCGGCAAGGTCGTCGTCGATACCTCGAACATCATCACCGGCCCTCCCCGGGGCACCGTCACCTCCCAGCCCCAACCCGAAGGCGTGCACTGCGTGACCATCTCGGGCGCATGATCTCGGACCGCCTGGAACCGCTCGCCTCGGGCAAGGCGATCGCAGGCACGGCGTCGGCAAAGAAGGCCACTCCCAGCGCCTAGCTCACGCACGATCCTCGAGGCAAGGCTCTCCTCCCACCTCAACTCGTCGGGGTCGATCGCCGACACACAGTAGTAGTATTTGACCGCCCATCCGAGAGGGAGACCTTCTCCATGCATGACCTGCTCGTCGGCGGAACCCTGCTTACCAGCTTCCTCGCCGGCGTCGTGGCGCTCTTCGCCCCGTGTTGCATCTCGGTGATGCTGCCCGCGTACTTCGCCTCGAGCTTCCGGCGCCGTCGGGCGCTGGTGTCGATGACGTTCGTCTTCGCCCTCGGTGTGGGAACCATCATCCTGCCGATCGCCCTCGGAGCCGTGGGGGTGAGCCGGCTCATCTCCGGACACCACACACCGGTGTTCATAGCGGGTGCCGTGCTCATGTCGGCCATGGGCATCGCCACCTTGCTGGGGTGGAAGCTTCCCATGCCCATGCCCGGCATGCGGGCACGGGCCGACAGGGGGCCCGCAGCGGTGTGTGCCCTCGGCGCATTCTCCGGGGTGGCGAGTGCTTGCTGCGCTCCGGTCCTGGCCGGCGTGATTGCTCTCTCGGGCGCGGCCAGCTCGTTTCTTGTCGCCCTGGCGGTGGGGGTGGCCTACGTATTCGGGATGGTGCTGCCGCTGTTCGTCATCTCCGTGCTCTGGGACCGCCACGACTGGCGGGCGGGCTCCCTGCTGCGGGGGCGC
Source organism: Actinomycetota bacterium (assembly GCA_035636055.1). Lineage (GTDB taxonomy): Bacteria > Actinomycetota > CADDZG01 > JAHWKV01 > JAOPZY01 > JAOPZY01. The sequence continues at coordinate 1,543 of DASPZW010000329.1, read as the reverse complement.
ACATTGCGGATCGCCGCCCGGGAGCTGGGCGTGGCGACAGTGGCCAGTGGCCTGCTCTTGCTGGCTATGGGAGCCCTCACCTTCGTCCTGGCGCTCACCGGACCCTCGATGCCGACAGGCGGCTGGCAGATCGGCCTGACCGTGCGTCTCCAGCACTACGCGCACCTCGTCGCCTCGGCCCTGTCGGGCGTCCCGGGCTGGGTCGTGGCAGCGGTCCTCGCCGGCGTGCTGGGGATCCTGGCGTGGGTGGCCATCCGCTCGCACGAAACAGACGAGGTCGAGCCCGAGATCGCCACGTCGGCTGACGAACGTGAGCCGTTAGCCCCGGCGGGCCAGGGAGAAAGGATGGGGCCATGAGCACCCCCACTCGTCACGGAAGGAGCCGGGCGGACCGGGCCGCAACCCGGGCCGCAGCGGCCCGGCAAGCCGCCCGTCGCCGTCTCCTCGTTCGAGCCACCATCGGCATCGTGGTCGTCGGTGCAATCCTGTTCGGCATCTTCCGGGCCGGGCGCCACAGCGGTGTCACTAGCGGCGGCGGTCGCTACCAGGTGGGCCAGCCAGCAACGGGTGCGGATGCGCCCGCCATCCAACTGGCCTCCACGGCGGGGGGCCAGTTCGACCTGGCCTCACAGCAGGGCAAGACGGTACTCCTCTACTTCCAGGAGGGGGTGAGCTGCCAGCCCTGCTGGGACCAGATCCGGGACATCGAGGCCAGCGACGTCAAGTTCAAGCAGCTTGGCATCGATGAGGTGGTGAGCATCACCGGCAACCGGCTCACCGACCTCCGCCAGAAGGTGTCGGACGAGAGCCTGCGCACGCCCGTGCTGGCCGACCCCGATCTGGCGGTCTCCAAGACCTACCACGCGAACAGCTTCGGGATGATGGGAACGGGCGCCGACGGACACACCTTCATCGTCGTGGGGACCGACGGCAAGATCCGTTGGCGGGCCGACTACGGCGGCGCCCCGAACTACACCATGTACGTCCCGGTCGACCAACTCGTGGCCGACCTGCGCGCAGGCCTGGGCGCCAAATGACCCGGGTGACCCTCCTGACCAAACCGGACTGTGGCTTCTGCGACCAGGCCCAGCAGACCCTAGACCGCCTCGGCCGGGAGTTCGACCTCACCGTGGAAGTCGTGCCGCTCGAAAGCGAGGCCGGGAGAGCGTTGGCAGCGGGGAGCGGAATGGCGTTTCCCCCCGGTGTGCTGCTCGATGGCCAACCCTTCTCCTACGGCCGCCTGTCGGAACGCAAGCTGCGCCGTGTGCTCGAGAGTAGCGAAGGGCGGTGAGTCCAACCGGCGTGCGACGATACGCTCGCGGTGAATCGGTGACGTTCGTCCTCGGCGCCGGGGTGCTCGCAGAGTTCGACGATGACCGGACCCGCTACGACGAGGCTACGGCCAATGCCGTTTACTTAGAGGGCCGGGAGGGCAGACGGCACTTTTGGCGTCCATTGGAACCCCTTGCAGAACATGGTCGAGGGGCGGGTTCGTGAGGCACGTTGACTGATTCCCGGACGTCGCCACTGTGCGTGGTGGCTT
>DASPZW010000328.1:0-8217 GCA_035636055.1 Actinomycetota bacterium | reverse complement strand
GAACTTGTTTGTCTCCCCGTCGACGGTTCCGCCGAGCCCCGGATCATCGCAGGCGGGCACGACTTCTACTCGTTCCCGCGTCCGAGCCCGGGCGGAAGCCAACTCGCCTGGACGACATGGGACCACCCCCGCATGCCGTGGGACGGGACGGACCTCTGGGTTGCCGACCTCCACTCGGACGGGTCCCTCGGCACGCCTCGGCACGTGGCGGGCGGCCCTCGAGAATCGATCTTCCAGCCGGAGTGGAGTCCCGACGGCGACCTCTTCTTCGTCTCGGACCGCTCCGGATGGTGGAACCTGTACCGAGAGGAGAGGGGCCGGATCGAGCCGGTGCTGCCGATGGAGGCCGAGTTCGGCGAGGCGCAGTGGGAATTTGGCTATGCCACGTACGCCTTCGGTGATTCGGGCCGAATCACCTGCCGGTACCGTGTGGGAGGCCTCGACCACCTGGGGATCGTCGATCTGGAGACGCGCAGGCTTGAGGTCCTGGACGTGCCCTTCACCTCGCTCAAGCCGTATCTGCGCGGCGTCGGCAGCCAGGTTGCCTTCGTCGGCTCGAGTGCCACTCGTTCGCCTGCAGTGGCTCTCTTGAACGTGACCGATGGCCGCCTGCAGGTTCTCGCCGGCGGCGAAGCCGGGCTCGATGACTCCTGGATTTCCCGGCCCTCCCTCGTCGATTTCCAGACTGAGGGTCGGGCAACTGGCCATGTCATCTACTACCCCCCGACAAACGGGAGCTTCGACGGGCCGAAGGACGAGCTGCCTCCTCTGATCGTCGAGGCCCACGAGGGGCCGACCGCGGACGCCAAGCCCCGGCTGGAGCTCCGGACGCAGTTCTTCACGAGCCGAGGGTTCGCGGTTGCCCACGTGAACTACCGGGGGAGCACCGGCTACGGGCGTGCACACCGGGAGAGCCTGAATCGCCTCTGGGGCATCGCCGACGTCGCCGACTGCATCCATGCCGCCCAGCACCTCGCCGAGGCCGGACATGCCGATGCCCGCCTCAGCGTGATCGTGGGGGCAAGTGCCGGGGGCTTCACCGCGCTCTGCGCCCTTGCACATCCGGCCTCGTTTGCCGTTGGTGGCAGCTACCACGGGATCGCAGACCTGGAGGCCTTCGCTCGAGAGGCCCCGAAGTTCCAGAGCCATTACCTCGACCAGCTCGTGGGCCCGTACCCGGAGGCTCTGGCCGAACACCGGGCTCGGTCCCCGCTCCATTTCGCCGACCGGCTTACCGGCCCCGTCATCTTGGTTGCGGGTTGTGAGGACCGAGTTGTCCCGAGAGGTCAGGTCGAAAGCATGGTCAAGGAGCTCAAGCGGGCTGGAGTCAAGCACGTGTGCATCGCCTTCGATGGCGAGGGGCATGGCCTACGTCGAGCCGAGAACATCCGAGCGGCGCTCGAGGAAGAGTTGCGCTTCTACATCGATGCACTCAACCTGGCCGACCGGGCATAGGAACTTTGAGTAAAAACTGTTGCTCTACAACGGTTTGTACTCAAAGTTCGGGCCACAACGGCGCATGGAAGAGTCATTTTGGCTCGAAGGTCAGCGAGGCCGAGGCCCCCCAAGATCCTTGCTCGCCTTCATCGCCGAGGATCAGGTGCTTGAAGCGGTGGTATACGAGGGAGCACGCCAGCAGCAGGCCCCCGAGGCCGATGAAGGCCAGCACCCGCTCGCCGGTGCTGAGGGTCCACAGGTCGATCACCAGCATCTTGGCGACGGTCACTGTGAACAGACCAAGCGCCGCCAGTCTCGCCCAGCGCTGCCGGCTGGCCACGCCCACGCCCAGCAGGATCCCGGCGTAGATGGCCCAGATCGCCGACAGCGTGAACTGCAGCGGCTGCCACCGGAGGCCGCCCAGGCCCGGGTGGTAGTAGGCCAGCGCCTCGGCGCTCAACCAGGCCACGGCCAGCCCGTTGGCGGCGACGGCGCTCCACGGGTACCAGAGCCGCCTCGACTCGGGGTCCGCGTCGCGGGAGAAGAGGAAGGCCTCGAACCCCAGCGCGGCAATCACGGCGAGCACAGTGGCCGACGCCGGGGACACGAGCAGATGCGGTGGGGTGTAGTGGTCGAAGAGCCGGCCGAACGCCACCATCCCCCCGCCGCCGAGGATCGCGGCTCCGACGGTCCGGAGGGTGACGGAGCGTGCCCGCATGCCCGCCCAGGTGAGACCGAGCCCCTCCCCGGCCCAGCCGAGGGCCACCGCGAACTGGTGGAACTGCAGCGGGATGGCGGTAGTGATGGCCGCCACCGACAGCGCCCACAGGAAGAGGCGCAGCATCCGGTCCCGGGGGGCAACGACCGCGGCCAGCGAGGCCAGGCCGGCGAACGCACCGGCGAGCCCGAACGTGAAGGCACCCCGCAGGTCCGCGTGGTCGTGGTGCCACAGCAGGAACATGCCGAAGCCGTAGTACGCGAGGGTACTGGCCACGAGCAGCACCCCGTCCGCCTCGTCGCTCGTCTCCCCGTCGCGGCGGGCGGGGGCCAGGTTGGCGAGAACGGGTACCGCGACGAAGAGCAGCAGGAACGCCGTGGCGAAGCCCATGGCAACGCCGAAGCCCACGGACGACAGGCCGACCCCGAACAGGATCGACGTGCCGGCCCGGGCGACGGCATCGAGGGGCCGCCAGGCCTTGAAGAAGGCAAGGCCGAGGACACCGGCATCGAGGATCGCCACGTAGGTGTAGAGGGCGGCGCCCTGGGGTTTGCCACCCTGCCAGGCCAGGAACGGGGTCAGGAAGCCGCCGACCGTGGCCAGGATCGCCAGGGCCAGCGAGTCGTACCAGTAGGCCAAGGCGGCGCTGCCGGCGGTGATCGCCACGAGGGAGCCGAAGGTCACGGGCCCGGAGATGAGGTGGTACGCGAGGTTGGCGACCGTGACCGACAGGTAGCAGATGGCGATGCCGCCTGCCGTCACGGCCTGGGAGAACGTGGCCCACCCTTTGCGCCGAGCCCAGTAGCCCCAGGCGACGAAGGCGAGGCCGGCCAGGAGCCCGACCAGCACCCGGACCGGCTCGGTGATCAGCCCCCGGTCGATGCCGTACTTGAAGGCGAAGCCGGCCCCGACGAGCACGGCCAGGGCGCCGGCGCGTGCAAACCATGCGCCCGCGAGCTTGGCCTCGTCCCGCAGGGCGAGGGACGGCGCGGCCGGCCCAGGCGCCGCCGGCGCCCACGCCGGGGCCCGTGCGGGACCCCAGGAGGGTGCCGACGGGGGTGCCCACCCGTTGGGCGCGACCGGCTGAGGGGGCGCGGGCTGAGGCGCGGCCGGTGGCGGTGAGTCGGGCGCTGCCCCGGCGCTGTGCCAGAGGATGCCCTTCATGACCCCGACGTCGCGCTCGAGCACCTGCACGCGAGCAGCCAGAGCCTCGATGCTCGTTTCGATCCCGTCCGAGCCCATGCCGGCCCTCCTCACAAGGTTTGGTGGTTGCTCCTTGGATTGTCGGCATGGGCCGTCACGGGAAACAGACGAGAACGTGCCCATTTGGTGACGCCAGGGCACCCGGCATTTCCTGGGTACTTCCGGCAGGAAAGGTGAGGTCCCCACACCGCCGAGGTTGAGCACGAGTCCGTCTGTGCCGCCGCTCCCGACCGGACGACCATCGGCTCAGCGCCAGGGACCGCCTCGACCGAGCTGAGGAGGAGTCGGATGGAAGGCAGCATGACGGCAGGATTGCGGCGGATCTGGGACGTGACACCGGCGTCGCGGGAACGGTACGTCGACTTCCTGCACCCGGCGAGCATCGGCATAGTGGTCCTCGGGCACTACCTCGGGACGGTCATCCCGACCAGCGGGGGCCGCATCGGTCAGCGCATCCCCGCTCAACCCGCTGTTCCTCCCGGTCGCTTTCGGCACGCTGGCAGGCCCGGTGGCGGTGTTCCAGCCCTGGGAGCGTCCCCGAGTCCGTGAGGGGGTCCGCGAGGCGTCCGTGGGAAAATGACGCCGGCTTGAAGTCTCTCCCAGATGTGGCTGAGCAGGCCCGCCGGCTTCCGGCCAAGGGCCTGCTCGTGTTCCGGTGGCTGACCCTCGCCTGGATCGTGGTGCTGGCGGCCACCGGATCCGCCGGCGGGTACCGGCCGGCGGTGACGTGGGTCGCCATCGCCGTGATCGCGCTCTGGACCGCCTGGCTCACACGCCGGGACACCCTCAGACCCCTGGAGCTGGGTATCGACCTGGTGCTCGGGGCAGGGCTGATCCTGGTGGCGGGGCTGGTCGCCCGCCCCGGTGCCATCGACTCCGGCCCGTCGATCGCCACCTACTACCCGGTCTGCGCCGCGGCCGCCTGGGGGCTGGCACGGGGGCCGGGCGGCGGCCTCTTCGCCGCAGGGATGCTCACCGTCGCCCTCGCGCTTGCCCGGCCGCTGAACGAGACGTCAATCGTGTTGCTCCAGGGCCGCCACATCGCGGCAATCGTCAACGGTGCGATCGGCTACCTGCTCGCCGGAGGGGTGATCGGTGGGTTCTCCCGCCTCGTCGATCGCACCGCGCAGGCCGTCGAGGATGCCATGGGCGAAGCCCTCCGCGAGCAGAGCCAGGTCTCCCGCCTGAAGGAGCGGGAGTCCCTCGCCCGGCAGATCCACGACTCGGTCCTGCAGGCCCTCGCCCTGGTGCACAAGCGGGGCCGGGAGCTGGCCGGCACCGGCGCCCCATCCGCCGCGGCGGTGATGGAGCTGGCCGAACTCGCCCGCCAGCAGGAGCTGTCGCTCAGGAGCCTGATCCTGAAGGCCCCCGAGCGGCCCGCGCCCGGCCAGGCGTCGCTCATGGAGGTTCTCGGGCCGGTTGTCAACGCCGTCAACGGGGTGCTCGTCGACCTCAGCGTCGTCGGGACGATCTGGCTCCGCCGGCGTATGGCCGAGGAGATCGCGGCAGCGGTCAAGGAAGCCCTCGCCAACGTCGTCGAGCACGCCCAGGCAACCCGGGCTTCGGTCTTCGCCGACGACGAGGACGGCACGGTCGTGGTGTCCGTGCGGGACGACGGCAAGGGCTTCACGCTCGACGAGCCGGCGTTGCGGGCGGCCAACAAGGCAGGGATCCTGCGCAGCATGAAAGGACGCATCGAGGAGATGGGGGGTAGCATCCACATCACGTCGACGCCCCAGCGGGGGACCGAGGTCGAGTTCAGGATTCCCGTAGCTGGGGCCTCTCCGCGGGACAGGAGCGAGGACGCTCGATGAGTGAACCGATCCGGGTCATGGTCGTCGACGACCACCCCGTCTGGCGCAACGGGCTGCGAACCGACTTCGAGTCCTCGGGGATCGCCGTCGTGGTCGCCGAGGCCGCCGACGGGGGCGATGCCATCGAGCGGGCCCGCGAGGCCATGCCGGAGGTCGTCGTCATGGACCTCCGGCTGCCGACGGTCTCCGGGGTGGAGGCCACGCGCCAGATCGTCGCAGACTCCCCGCACGTCCGGGTCCTCGTCCTCTCCGCGTCCCCCGAGGAGTCTGACGTCCTGGAGGCAGTGAAGGCCGGGGCCTCCGGCTACCTCCTGAAGAGTTCCACGGGCGCCGAGGTCGTCGACGCCGTCCGCCGCGTGCGCGACGGCGAGCCGGTCTTCACGGCGTCGCTGGCGGGCCTCGTCCTGGGCGAATTCCGCCGGATGGCCACCAAGGATCCGCTGGAGCCGAAGATCACCGCCCGCGAGCAGGAGATCCTCAAGCTCGTGGCGAAGGGCTACACCTACCGGGAGATTGCCGAGTCGCTCGTGATCTCGGTGAAGACGGTCCAGAACCACGTCCAGAACATCCTGAGCAAGCTGCAGCTGCGGGGCCGCTACGAGTTGATGCGCTACGCCCTCCGGCGGGGACTCGACCGGGCCTGATCACGCAGTCCTTCGGTCCCGTCGCCACGCTGAGTGGCGGTCTTGCCCTGACGAGGAGGGGCTCTGCAAACGAGATGCTGCCTGACCGCGGTAGGCGCGGTCAGGCAGCCACTGAATTGAGGGCGCCGTCTGGAACCCGGACATGTCGGTCACCGGAGCCCCAACCAACCCCTCGGCCGACCACCGAGCGTGATGGATCAGCCGAAACTCGAACGGTCGCTGCGGGAGGAGGCCCCGCGTCAGCGCTGGCCGAGGTCAACCCGGAGCTGGATCGGCACGTGCCCTCCGGACCGCAACCGCCAGCAGGACGCCCCAGACCAGGTACCACAGGTCCCAGAGCCCCGTGTGCCAGCGGAGCGCCCGCCAGTCCACGCCCCCGGTCACCCTGATGGCGCCCGTCTCCACGAGCACGCCCGCAAGGACGAGCACCCCGCCGTACAGGATCAGCACGAGGGACCCGGCGCCGGCCACCACGCGCACGGGACGCCGGGGGAGCCGCCCGGCGAAGCGGGGCGTGAGCGCGAGCGCCAGGAGCGCCCCGCCCACCTTGGCCGCGACCGTCGTCCAGAGGACCACGGCGACGGCGGGGCCCCCGGCACGGGCCATCCGCGCCGGATAGCCGCCGACCGTTGCCAGTCCGGCCCAGCCCCCGAGCGCCCAGTACAGGCTGACCGCGGCGTAGCCCAGCGCCACCGCGGCTGCCGTGTAGGCTGGCCCGGCCGCGCTCCGGCGCCGTCCCGTGATCCTCGGCGGAGAAGACATCTACGGACATGATGCCCGGGCGGCGACGGGTGCGAGCTGTTTGTCGCCCTATGCCGGATGGGAACTTCGGAGGATGCCCAATCGTTCTGGGGATGAGCAGGCCTCCTCGCGGTCGCCCGTTCCTTCCGCAAACCGCCCACCCCGGGCGGCCGCGTTGGAGGCCGCTCCTCCCCTCAGACCGGGTGGCCGCCCGGCCTGGTGGGCCCGCTACCCGATATCCATCACGTAGCCGCGGTTGTGGACCCGGCGCACGACGAGCCCCAGCGGTGCGATGCGCTTGCGCAACCGCGAGATGTTGACCCTGAGGGCATTCGGCGAGGGCTGGCGGACCGCCGATGCCGCCGCTTCCACCTCCGGATGGTCCACCACCTCGCCGAAGTGCTCGGAGAGCACCCGCGCCAGGGCCTCCTCGATGCCGGTGAGGCCCACCCACCGGCCGCGGAAGGTCAGCCGGCCGTCCCCCTTCACCTCGGGGGGCAGGCTGTGGCGGGCCGCGCGGGCCGCCAGCGTCGAGATGCGGACCCGCACGTCGGCGTCCTCCGCCGGCATGCGGATCCAGTCCTCGTCGCAGTCGTCCGTCGCCGGGGCGGCGGCGTTCGGTGCGACGAGCAACAGGCGTGGACGCCCGAGGGAGCGAAGACGCTCCACCGTGCCCGCTTCCTCAGGCCAGCGGACGATGACAACGTCGGAACCCACGGCGTCGGTCGAACCTAGCACCGCGCTCGGGGGCACTAAACCGCGTCGTCGCCGAGCTCACCCGTGCGAACTCGCATGAGGCGCTCGAGTGGCATGGCCCAGATCTTGCCGTCCCCGATCTTCCCGGTGCGGGCGGCCGAGGCGATGATGTCCATGATCTTCTCCGCCTGCTGGGACTCCACCAGGACTTCGATCTTCACCTTGGGGACGAAGTCCACCTTGTACTCCGAGCCACGGAAGACCTCGCTCTTGCCACCCTGGCGGCCGTAGCCCTGCACCTCCGAAACGGTGAGGCCCAGCACGCCGGCGCCGCGTAGCGACTCTTTGACTTCCTCCAGCTTGAACGGCTTGATGATCGCGGTGATCAGGTGGGGCATTGCTCTCTCTCCCTTTGGTCAGAGCGTCCGGTGGTCAGAGCGTCCGGGAATGCAGCGTACCCCGGGGGGCCGTGGCACCCCCGGGGTACCCGGTTCGTAGCGCTGCAGGACTGCCTACTCCTCTGCCGGCGAGACCGTCACCGGCTCCTCGCTCGGTACCTCCTTGTGCCCGTTGAAGGGCAGGTTGGCCGGCGTCGAGTAGGTCATGCCCTGGCCGAACTCGACGTGGTAGGCGGCCGTGCCGTGCTCGTGGAGGTCCATGCCCTCGAGTTCGCCTTCCTTCGAGATCCGCAGCACGCCACGGTTCTTGAGGAAGTACATGAGCAGCAGCGAGAAGCCGAACACGGCGACGACGCAGGTGGCGCTGCCGATGAACTGCGCCTTGAGCTGGTCGAGGCCACCCCCGTAGAAGAGGCCCTTCACGACGCTGGTGTTGTCGATGCCGACCGACGTTGGTACGCCGTACTTCCCGCAGGCAAGGAGGCCCAGGCTGAGCGTGCCCCAGATCCCGGCGAAGCCGTGGACGGGGACCGCCCCGATCGGGTCGTCGATGCGCCAGTGCTCGA
>DASPZW010000327.1:0-2794 GCA_035636055.1 Actinomycetota bacterium | reverse complement strand
CAGGTGGCAAGGATCATCCAACATCCGAATCGATACGTGGGTGAGCGGAGCTACGTGGGCCGGCGGCCCTGCGGAGGTCAAGGAGCGCTACTCCTCCGGGACGGCGCCCCGCTCGCGCTTGCGGCGGGCCCGGGCGCGCTTCTCGGCCAGGCGCCGTTCGACCGCCCTTTTCGACGGCTTGGTCGGGTGCCGGGCGGGAGGGTCCGGGCGGAGCGCCTCGGCCAGCAGGTCCCGCAGGCGCCCCAGGGCAAGCTCCCGGTTCTGGGCCTGGCTGCGCTCCTCGGAGGCGACCACGCGGAGCTTGCCCTCGGCATCGAGGCGCCCGCCCAGCCTGGACAGCACCCTCGCCCGCTGGCGGGGACCGAGGGACGGGGACCCGGCCACGTCGAACACGACCTCGACCCGGGTACTGCGGGTGTTGACGTTCTGGCCCCCTGGCCCCCCGCTGCGCGAGAAGCGGAGGTCGAGCTCCCCGAAGGGAATGACCACCGTGCGCGAGACTCGAAGCCCATCCATGAACTCACCATACGGCCCGGGGTACGGGGTCCCGCTCATCGGCGACGGCGTCACCGAGCGCATCGTCCGCATCGGCGACACCGTGCGCCGGCCGGTGCGCCCATTCACGGCCACCGTCCACGCCTATCTCCGGCATCTCCACGCTGCGGGGTTCACCGATGCGCCCGTGCCGCTCGGCATCGACGGCGAGGGCCGGGAGGTCCTCTCCTTCGTCCCCGGGGACGTGCCGGCGGAGCCCCTCGCGGTGGCCTGCGCCGGGGAGGAGGTCCTCGTTGCCCTGGCCCGCCTGATCCGCCGCCTGCACGACGCGGCGGTGGGCTGGGAGCCCCCGCCCGGCGCCGTCTGGGGCCGGCTCCCGGGCGCTGCGCTCCCGCTTCCCGGCTCCCCGGATCTCGTCGGCCACGCCGACTACTGCCCCGGCAATGTCGTCTTCCGGGACGGGCTGCCCGTGGCCCTCATCGACTTCGACCTGGCCAAGCCGACGACCCGTCTGGCCGAGGTCGGCAATGCGCTCCGGTGGTGGGTGCCCCTGCGGGCTCCCGAGGACCGGCCCGTTGCCTTCCAGACGCTGGACGTCCCCGAACGGGTCGGCGTCTTCGCAGAAGCGTACGGCCTCGACGGCCGCCGCCGGGCCGCCCTCGTCCCCCTGCTCCTGGAGCGGGCACGAGCCTCGCTCGCCTGGGCATCGACGGCCGCCGAGGCGGACCCGGTCTTCCGCGGGTTCTGGGAGAACGGCTGGCGTGACAGCATGCCCCGGGGGGTGGTCTGGCTGGAGCAGGAGGGGCCCGCAATCGAGCGGGCGCTGCTCCGGTGAACGAGCGGATCGGCGAAGAACGGGTCTGGCGGCCGAACCGGGCGGCCCGGGCTGCCGGATGGGTCTTCCTGTTCGGCGGCCTCGCCGCCGCTGCCTATCTCGCCCGCCACCACCGTCTCGACCTGGCGGCCCTCGGGCTGCTCTTCGCCGTGGGGGGATGGCGCTACGGCGTGCACCCGTCCCTGGCGACGACGGCCGCGGGGGTCGTGATCCGCAACCCCGTCCGGCGCGTCCTCGTCCCCTGGCCACAGGTCGAGGGCGCCATCCCCGGCTCGAGCGGCATCATCGTGCTGCGCACGGACCGGCGACCGGTGCGGGCCTGGGCGGTGCAGAAGGCGAACTGGTCGCACTACCTCGGCAAGCGCCGCCGAGCCGACGACGTTGCGGAGTACGTGACCCACTGCGCGAAGCGCCACCGGGCAGCCGCCTGAGGGGTCCACGCTCCTTCTCGGTCGCCTGGGCCACGCCCAGCGTGGTTGAAGGGACCCGGAAAGGGCTGCGTCTCCAAGGGCTCAGCCCTCCCGGGCCTCCAACTCGGCAAGGAGGCGGCGGGGGGCGACCAGGCGGTAGGCCTCGGTCACCATCTCGCCCAGTTCCTCCCAGTCGGCCGGGACATCGACCCACGCCCCGAGCCACCCCCGGGGACCGACATACGGCGGCACGAAGTACCGATCGGGGCGCAGGGCCACGAGGGCATCCCGGTCGGCGCGCTCGCAGGCACACCAGAACGCCACGCGGCCGTCGTGGTGATGGTCTGCGTAGGAGACGAAGAGCTTCTTGTCCCCGGCGAACCAGGCGGGTTCGCCGGGGCTCAGCCGCTCGGTGACCCCGGGCAGGCCAAGGCACAGCGTGCGCACCCTCTCCAGTGGATCCTGAGCCGTCAATGCTCTCCCAGACAGAAGCGGGTCCCCTGGTCGTCGATGCATCCTGACGTCCAGCCGTAGGGCTGGGCGGCGGGATCCGTGGCTGTCCCCCCGGCTGCCCGGACCCGGCCGACCGCCGCCCGGATGTCGTCAACCCGGTACATCGGGACGACGGTCGCCACGGCGTGGCCGCCACCGAGGCCGGTCATCGGGACGATCCCGTCGACCCCCCACCCGTCATCGATCCGGCCCGGGCTGAAGCGCCAGCCGAGGACGCGGCCGAAGAACTCCCGGGTGCGGGCGGAGTCCCTGACCTCGAGGGTCAGGTACGAGACATCACCATGGCGGGCTCCGTTCTCGGGGCCACGGGCCGGCCGGGTTCCGGCCGGCGGCGTCAGGCGGGTCCTGCCGCCGGACGGCGTCCACGGCGGCGAGGAAGGTCTCGGCCGTGAGGTCCTCGGCCAGGGCAGCACGTCCACAGCGAGCAAGCAGGTAGCCGTAGACGTGCGGGAGCGCGGCGTCGTAGAGGGCCAGCAGTGCGGGGCCGGGGCCCGCCGCCGATGCCGTCTGTTCGTTCACATCCATAGAGTCGTTCGGGGGA
>DASPZW010000326.1:0-2396 GCA_035636055.1 Actinomycetota bacterium | reverse complement strand
CGACGGCCGCGTGGTGCTCGTCCACCAGACGAACATCAGCATGCTGCGGTTGGCGGCCGGGATGGACCACGTCGTCGACGGACCGGAGAAGACGCAGGTCCACGCCGAATGCGCGGAGGACCTGGGCCGGCTGACGATCGCCACGCGCCTGCAACCCGGCCAGTCCCTGAAGGTCCACAAGATGCTCGCCTACGGCTGGTCCAGCGAGCGCTCGGCCCCCGCCCTGCGCGACCAGGTGGACGGCGCCCTTGCATCCGCGCGGTGGCACGGATGGGACGCGATCTGCGCCGACCAGAAGGCATACCTGGACGACTTCTGGGGCCGGGCGGACGTCGAGGTGGAGGGCGACGGCGAGCTCCAGCAGGCGGTGCGCTTCGCGATGTTCCACGTCCTGCAGTCGGCTGCCCGCGCCGAGGGGCGGGCGGTCCCGGCCAAGGGCCTGACCGGGCCCGGCTATGACGGCCACACGTTCTGGGACGCCGAGACCTTCGTGCTGCGGGCCCTCACGTACACCACGCCCTCGGCGGTGCGGGACGCGCTCATCTGGCGGTACTCGACCCTGCCGCTGGCCCGGGAGCGTGCCCGCGTCCTCGGGCTTGGTGGCGCCACCTTCCCGTGGCGGACCATCCGGGGAGAGGAGTGCTCGGGCTACTGGCCTGCGGGCACGGCCGCCTTCCACATCAACGCCGACATCGCCGATGCCTGCGTGCGCTACCGGTCGGCGACGGAGGACGAGTCCTTCGAGCTGGAGGCGGGCCTGGAGATCCTCGTCGAGACCGCCCGGCTTTGGCGGGTGCTGGGCCACCACGACCTCGAGGGGAGGTTCCGCATCGACGGGGTCACCGGCCCCGACGAGTACAGCGCCCTCGGCGACAACAACGTCTACACCAACCTCATGGCGCAGCGGAACATGCGGGCAGCCGCCGACGCCGTCGAGCGCCACCCCACCCATGCGGCGAGGCTCGGGGCGGGGGCGGAGGAGGCGGCAAGCTGGCGGGACGCCGCAGCCGCCATGCACGTGCCGTTCGACGAGGCCCTCGGCGTCCACCCGCAGGCCGAGGGCTTCACCCGCTACCAGGTCTGGGACTTCGAGCACACGCCGCCCGACCACTACCCCCTGCTGCTGCACTACCCCTACTTCGACCTCTACCGCAAGCAGGTGGTGAAGCAGGCCGACCTCGTGCTCGCCCTGGAATTGCGAGGCGAGCACTTCACCCCCGAGGAGAAGGCCCGGGACTTCGACTACTACGAGCCGCTCACGGTGCGGGACTCGTCGCTGTCGGCGTGCACGCAGGCGGTCATGGCCGCAGAGGTCGGCCACCTCGATCTTGCCTACGACTACATGGGCGAAGCGGGGTTGATGGACCTGCATGACCTGGAACACAACGTCCGCGACGGCCTGCACATGGGGTCGCTCGCCGGCGTCTGGCTGGCCACCGTCTGGGGCTTCGGCGGCATGCGGGACCACGACGGCAGTCTCAGCTTCGCCCCCCGCCTCCCCGCTGCCCTGGAACATCTCGTCTTCCGCATCACCTACCGGGGTCGGCGGCTGCGGGTCACCGTCAGTCACCACGAAGCGACCTACGTGCTGACCGAGGGCCCCCCGATCGAGGTGACCCACCACGGCAAGGAGGTAACGGTCACCCTCGAGTCGGTCAGCATGCCGATCCCTCCGGTCCCGCGCCGGCATCATCCCTCCCAGCCCCCCGGGCGGGCGCCGACCCGCCGCCACGGCCTCCGGCCGTGACGCTCCCCGCCTACCTCGAGGTGGGCACCAAGCGGGTGTTCGCCGGCGCCGTGGCGTGGCCGGGGTGGGTCCGTTCCGGCAAGACCGAGGCGCAGGCCCTGGAGGCCCTGGCCGCCGCCGCCGAGCGATACGGGCCGGTCGCCGCCCTGGCAGGTTTGACGCTACCGACGGCGGCGTTCGACGTGGTCGAGCAGGTGAAGGGTGACGCAACCACGGACTTCGGGGCGCCGTCGGGCATCCTCGAGGCGGACCGCGCGCCGCTGGCGGGACCGCAGGCGGCGCGCATCGCCGGTCTCGTCGCCGCCTCCTGGACCTACCTGGACGGGGTGGTGGCGAGCGCCCCGGCCGAGTTGCGCAAGGGTCCGCGCGGCGGTGGCCGGGACCGGGACAAGATCCTGGCTCACGTCCTTGGGGCCGAGGAGGCCTACGCCAGCAAGCTGGGCATCCGGGCGAAGTCCCTGCCGCCGGACGACGCCGGGCCGGGATCGGCCTTGCGAAGCGCGCTCCTGGAGCTGATCGGCGCCCCGTGGGACGGCACCCTGGCCAAGGAGAGGGGCTGGCCGCCGGCCTACGCCGCCCGCCGCATCGCCTGGCACGCCCTCGACCATGCCTGGGAGATCGAGGACCGCAGCGTCACCTCCGACGTGGG
>DASPZW010000325.1:0-3306 GCA_035636055.1 Actinomycetota bacterium | reverse complement strand
GGGCGGCTGCCTCCGTCACTGCGCCGCCGCGGTTCGCCGGGATGCCGGCACCCGGCCGGCAACGGGGACGATGCGGGTGCCGTGGCTCCCGGCGAGGGCAGTGGCGAGGTGGCGCGACGACGTGATCAAACACTGCTGGCCACCCTGGGTCAGGAAGCGCACCGCGGCCGTGATCTTCGGGCCCATGCTGCCGGCGGCGAACTGGCCGTCCTTGCTGTAGGCGTCGGCCTCCGCCGCGGTCATCTGGAAGATGGGCTGCTGGCCGGGCTTGCCCCAGTCCAGGAAGACGTTGCTGGCCCCGGTCAGGAACACGAGCGTGTCGGCACCGACCGACGTCGCGAGCCGCGCCGACGTCAGGTCCTTGTCGATCACGGCGTCGACGCCGGCGACGCGCCGGCCCCGGCGCACGACGGGGATGCCGCCGCCCCCGCCGGCGATCACGAGGAAACCCTTGCTCGCCAGTTCCCGGATGGCCGCAGCCTCGAGGATGGCCTTCGGTTCGGGGGAGGCCACGACCCGCCGGAAGCCCCGCCCCGAGTCCTCCCGCACCTCCCAGTCCCGGTCGGCCGCAAGCTGCCGGGCGACATCCTCGGCGAGGAACGGCCCGATGGGCTTCGTGGGGTTGCGGAAGGCCGGGTCGGAGGCCTTCACCTCCACGTGCGTGACGATATCGACGACGCCCAGCGTCCCGGTCGATGCGTGGTGGAGGGCCAGCGAGAGCAGGTGCCCGATGGCTCCTTGGGTCATCGCGACCAACTCGGCAAGCGGCTGGGCGGGGACGAGACGGCTCCCCTCCTCCTGCTGGATCGACAGGTTGCCGACCTGGGGCCCGTTGCCGTGGATGAGCACCGGCCGGTAGCCCGACTCCACCAGCCGGCAGACCGCGCCCGCCACCTTGGTGGCGTTGCGCCACTGCTCGGCGTAGGTGCCGGCCTCCCCTTCGCGCGTCAGGGCGTTGCCCCCGACGGCCACCACAGCGATGCGCGGGCGAGGCACCGTGCCCGCTCCTATGTGGAACGCAGCGCCATCCAGATGGCGCGAGCGGACCGGGTGGACGGGTTCCACCAGCGGTGGGGTCGGTCGGTACGGAAATGCAGGGCGTCGCCCCGGCGGAGCACGTACTCCTCGGCTTCCACCTCGAAACAGACGCTACCGTCGAGCATGAAGATCAACTCCTCACCCGGGTGCTCCATGCGCTTGGCGCCGCTGTCGGCCCCCGGCTCGATCGTGGCGACGGCCCCCGCCATGAAGAAGTGCCCGTAGGGCCCGCTGATCCCGGCGAGGTCGAGGCGCTGCTTGGAGGTGAACACCGCCTTGCGTTCGTCGGACCGGACGAGGACGGCGGGTTCGGCCTGCTCCTCGTCCACGAAGTACGCGACGGAGCGGTTCAGGGCCGCGGCGAGCTTCATGAGGGTGGTGATGGTGGGCACCATCCCGTTGCGCTCGATCTTGTGGATCGCCGCTGCCGACATGCCCGAACGCTCCGCCAGTTGCTGCAGCGACAGGTTCTTCTGCCGCCGGAGTTGGCGGACCTTCGGCCCGATCGACGCCACGACGTCTTCCGTGCTCGACCCCTCTCGTTGCAGGGCTTGAACTGGGCTGTCGCCGCGGGTAGAGTTGCCTGCGGTAGACACAATTTCCATCATAGTAAATTGCATGTTACATCCCGGAGGACCCGCACACCGAACCCCGACAGGAGCCTCACGGTACCTGACGGGAACCCGGTAGGAGCAGAGGAGACCAGCCACGGCCCTGAGGATCGTCGTTGTGGGGGGCGGCGCGGCGGGCATCGGCGCGGCGGGGGCGGCGAAGCAGGCCGACCCGAATGCCGAGGTCACGGTGTTCACCGAGTTCGAGGACGTCGGCTACAGCCCCTGCGGCATCCCCTACGTCCACGGCCGCGAGATCGAGGGCTTCCAGGGGCTGATCCTGCAGGGCAAGGAGTTCTACCGCAACGCCGGCCTCGACATCCGGTACGAGACCACGGTAGCGGGCATCGACGTCCCGGGCCACGCGGTGGTGCTGGCCAGCGGGGAGCGGGTTGCCTTCGACCGGCTCGTCGTCGCCACGGGCTTCAACTACGCGGATCCCGGCGTCCCCGGCTCCGACCTTGAGGGCCTCCACTACGTGAAGAACATCCGGCGTGCCATGGAGTGGGACCCGATCCTCGACTCGGCGAAGTCCGCGGTGGTCGTCGAGGCGTCGCCGCTCGGGCTGGAGATGACGACCGCCCTCGCGCACCGGGGGCTGGAGACCCACCTCGTGGACTCCCATCCGTGGGCGCTTGCCGAGGTGGCCGACCCCGACATCATGAAGCCAGTCCAGGACTCGTGGGCCGAGATGGGCGTGCAGATGCACTTCAACACCAAGCTGGAGGCCTTCGTTCCCGGCCGGGGCGACCAGGCCAAGGTCGTGAAGGGCGTCCGCACCAGCGAGGGCGAGATCCCCGCCGACATCGTGGTCGTCTGCACGCACAAGCAGCCCAACAATCACCTGGCCCGGGAGGCGGGCCTGGAGATCGGCTCCACCGGGGGCATCGTCGTCGACGAGCGCATGGTGACCTCCGCCAGCGGGGTCTTCGCGGCGGGTGACTGCGTCGAGGTGCCGCAAGGCTTCACGATGCTGCCGCTGCAAGGCCTTTCGGGGAGCCACGCCTACTCGCAGGGCAAGACGGCAGGGACCAACGCCGCCAACGGCGACCGCAGGTATGACCCGGTCTTCGTCCCGTGGGGGACGGTGGCCGGAAAGTGGATGATCGGCGGCGTGTCCTTCGGCGAGACGACGGCCGGGGCCCTCGGCATGCCGTTCCACCTCGGGGTGGCCACCGGGATCTCGCGGGCCCGGTACTACCCCGGTATCCACAAGATCCTCGTCAAGTTGCTGGCCGAGCCCAAGACGCTGCGGATCATCGGGGCCCAACTGGTCGGGGGGGAGGGCATCAAAGAGCGCGCCGACTTCCTGGCGATGGCTTCGAAGAAGGGCATCACGATGCGGGACCTCGCGGTGATGGAGAATGTGTACTCGCCGCCGATCGGGGCACTGAACGAGCCCATCGCCCTGGCGGCGCAGAACGGCCTCGCCCGCCTGGCGCAGGCCGGGAAGCCGGCGTAGGGACGCCGGACATGGCCTTCGCGGAGTGGTTGCGGGTCAACTCCCAGCGCTACCTGCTGGAGGCATCGGAGCGTGAGATGGCGCAGCGGTACCTGGGCGAGACGCCACCGCTGCGGGGCGGTGGCCCTGGGGCCTGCTTCTGGCGGCGCGTCTTCGTCCCCGCCTACCGGATGGTGCCGTGGAACGTGCGGCGCT
>DASPZW010000324.1:0-2372 GCA_035636055.1 Actinomycetota bacterium | reverse complement strand
GCCTTGGGTTCCAGCATCGCCGTGCCGGGGCCGCCGGGCAGGCTGAGCGTCCTCCGGTAGCTACCCCGGTTGGACTCCTCGATGCCGCAGACCGCCCGGTTGGCGAGCCAGGCCAGCACGCCGGCACCGTCGTATGGCGGGCGCAGCGGAAGCCGGACGGTCAGGCTCCCCGGCTCGCCGGATTCGCCACGACGCTTGGCGCCGCGCAGCTCCGTCGGGGACGATGCGAAGACCGCTCGGATCGTCTCGTTGAACTGCCGGATGCTCGGGAACCCCGCGGCGAAGGCGATGTCGCCGAACGGCAACTCTGTGGTCTCGACCAGCACGCGGGCCGTCTGGGCACGCTGTGATCGGGCGAGCGCCAGCGGGGGGGCCCCGACGGCTTCGACCAGAGTCCGGTGGAGGTGCCGCTCGCTGATGGCCAGCCGGCGGGCCAGCCCTGTCACCCCGTCTCGGTCGACGACGCCGTCGGCGATCAGGCGCATCGCCCGTCCGACAAGATCGGCCCGCGTGTCCCACTCCGGTGACCCCGGGATGGCATCGGGCCTGCACCGCTTGCATGCCCGGAAGCCGGCGAGCTGGGCAGCCGCGGCGCAGACGTAGAACTCGACGTTCTCCGGCTTGGGGCTGACGGGCGTCGGGCAGCTCGGGCGGCAGTAGATGCCGGTGGTCCGCACGCCGACGATGAACTTGCCGTCGAAGCGGGGGTCCCGGCTCTCCACGGCCCGGTAGCACTGGTCGAAGTTCAAGTCGCTGAGTCCCATGGCCCCCCATCCTGGCTCCCTCGCGCCCTGAGGTGCTAGTGGAAATCGGACATCCGCATTGGCAGAAACCTTCTTTAGCCCCCAGGCGGCGTGGGACGGCCGGATAGGGTCAAAGAAACTGGCGGATGGTCGCGATCACATAGCCCGGACGTTCATGGACGTCGTACCAGGTGAACCGGAGCACCCGCCACCCCAGGGCGTGCAGGGCGTTGCCTTTCTCGCGGTCACGCTGGAACTCCCAGCGACCGGCGTGCCAGATGTAGCCGTCCAACTCGATGGCCAGCAAGCTGGCGGGGTAGGCGAAGTCGATGCGCCAGACGCGGCCGTCCGGGCCCCGGACCTCGACCTGGGAGTCAGGCTTGGGGAGGTCCGAGCCCTTGATCAGGTCCAGGAAGTCGGCTTCGAGGTCGCCTTCGGGCGGGGCGAAGTGGGGATCCCTCGCGGTGAGGAGGCCCCGCAGCGTTCCCGCCCCCCTGCGGCCGCGACCGCCGTGCTCGTCAAGCATCCACCACAGCCCGCGGAGCGTCACCGATCCTTCAACCAGGGCTCCATCGAGCGACCGCTCGACCGCCTCCGGCTCGGCGACGCACCCCAGCTGGAGCAGGGTCAGGAGCCGGTTCGTCACCGGCACCACGCCACACGTGGTCACGGCCGTGCTCACGGGCATCCGCCGGTGGACGACGATGTGCGACGGGAGGCCCTTGGGGTTCTTGCGGCTCGTGATTTCAACCAGGCCCGGCTCGAACCCTCGAAGTTTCCACAGGGTGGCTGCGCAACGGTGCGAGGCGGCACTCCCCAGGCCGCCCCAGAGGGTCGCAGCCATGGCATTGCGCTCCGGCGAGGGCGGATGCCCGGGGATGCCCAACACGCCGGGGGGGACCTGCTCCCACGCGCCGGACCGCTTCATCCAGCGAAAAGACTCGCTCCTGACCCCCAGGTCTGGGCAGACCTGCTCGCGGCTGGTGAGACCGAATTGACCAGCGGCGACCGTCGAGGCAGTAAAAGATACTATATCACACTATAACACAGCAGGACATCTCTCCGAGAAGATGTCGATTTCCGTCCCCGCCGGTGTCGTACAGGTTGAGAATCGTTGTGCGACCGAGGGGAGAACGAGGGATGGACTACATGTTCTTGATCTGGGAGGGCGGCCAGGACGCCGAGACCGCCGACCGCAACGCCGTGAT
This sequence comes from Actinomycetota bacterium, assembly GCA_035636055.1. Lineage (GTDB taxonomy): Bacteria > Actinomycetota > CADDZG01 > JAHWKV01 > JAOPZY01 > JAOPZY01. The sequence goes on along the minus strand of DASPZW010000324.1, from coordinate 421 downwards.
GCAGGAGATGTTCGGCTACGTCGGGGACCTCGCCGAGCGGGGCAAGCTCAAGGGTGGCGGCCCACTCCAGGGGACCGACCGCTCCGCCACCGTCCGCAAGCGGGGAGGCCGGGTGACCGCCGTGGACGGTCCGTACACCGAGACCAAGGAGATCATCGGCGGCTACTTCCTCGTCGAGGCGGACTCGCTCGAGGAGGCGGTCGAGCTGGCAAAGGGTTGCCCGGCTGCGGCCTTCGGGGGCATCGAGGTCCGCGAACTCATCCCGATGGGCTAGAGCCCGCTAGGTGAGTCCGCAGGAAGTGGCATTTTCAGACACCCGCGTCTCCGGAGCAGGTCATTTTGCTTGGGGACGGGCCGGATCGCGCGTCTGGGGGCACTACAGCGGCCCCTTTTTGGCGAGAATCATTCTCAATACTTTCTG
>DASPZW010000323.1:0-11748 GCA_035636055.1 Actinomycetota bacterium | reverse complement strand
CCATGGCTGCCCCCTCTCCCATGTTCAGGCCATGACTGGTGGCGGGCTCGCCGACCCCCGTTCGATCGAATCCCTCCATGCCCGACCGATGCCGCCGTTGTCAGGGCCAGATGGTCTCGTCCAGCGTGACCATCTCCTCTTCTCCCTGGAAGACTCTGTCAACGTCGGGCTGGCTTCAGGCAGCCTCCCTGACCCGCCACGGAGCTGTGATTCGTCAGGAGATTGACCCCCCAGCTGCCGGCCCCGTTGCCATTGTGGGTCGGGACCGGTCTTTCCTCCAGGGGCACCCCTGCCCCCGGGACGACGGCCTCCCCGTAGCGGCACGAGCCTCCAGTAAGGAGCAAGGGTGCCCCTCGACACTAGGTGAGCGAGCAGAAAGTATTGAGAATGATTCTCGCCAAAAAGGGGCCGCTGTAGTGCCCCCAGACGCGCGTTCCGGCCCGTCCCCAAGCAAAATGACCTGCTCCGGAGACGCGGGTGTCTGAAAATGCCACTTCCTGCGGACTCACCTAGAGTCGGAAGAAATCACATGGGTGCAATTTGATCCCCTGTGCACTACCATCGCTGGGGAGATGTTCCTCAAATCCCTGACCCTCCGCGGGTTCAAGTCCTTCGCCGACAAGACGACCCTGGCCCTCGAACCCGGGATCAGCGTCATCGTCGGCCCCAACGGCTCGGGCAAGTCCAACGTCGTCGACGCCATCTCCTGGGTCCTTGGCGAGCAGGGCCCCCGGTCGCTGCGGGGTGGGCGCATGGAGGACGTGATCTTCGCCGGCACCCAGCGCCGCCCCGCCCTGGCGATGTCGGAGGTCACCCTCACGATCGACAACTCCGCCGGCGACCTGCCGCTCGAGTTCCGTGAGGTGACCATCACCCGCACGCTCTTCCGTTCGGGGGAGGCGGAGTACCGGCTCAACGGGCTGCCGTGCCGGCTCCTCGACGTGCGGGAGGTCCTCTCCGACGGGGGCATCGGGCGCGAGCAGCACACGATCATCGGGCAGGGCCACCTCGACGAGATGCTGATCGCCGACCCCATCCAGATCCGTGCCTACGTCGAGGAGGCGGCGGGCGTCGCCAAGCACCGCCGGCGCAAGGAGCGGGCACTCCGGCGCATCGCCGCGACCGACGCCAACCTCGTGCGGATCGGCGACGTGCTGTCGGAGGTCCGGCGCCTCCTGCGCCCGCTGCGGGAGCAGGCCGAGATCGCCCGGCGTCACGCATCGGTCGTCGAGGAGCTGGAGCGCATCCAGGTGATCCTCACCGTCCGGGAACTGGGAGGGATCCGCGTGCGCCTCGGCCCCGACGGGGGGGCCGACCTCGAGCAACCCATCCGCAACGCGGAACAGGAGATCGCCGGCATCGACGCGGCGCTGGTCGAGGCCGGCCGGCTGCGGGCGGAGGCGTCGGCCCGCACCGAGCGCGGCCGGGAGGTGGCGTGGTCGCTCAACCGCCTCGCCGAGCGCCTCCGGGCGTTGGGCCGCCTCGCCCACGAGCGGGAGCGGAGCCTCTCCGCGGAGCTCGCCGGCATCACCGAAGCCGGCGCGCAGGCCCGGCTCGACGAACTGGCCCGGGAGCTGGCGGGGGCCGAGCCCCTGCTGGAGGAGGCGGTCGCCGCGGCGCAGATCGCAGACGGGCGCGTCGCCACCCGCCGCGAGGAGCTTGCCCGGGCCGAGGCGGCCCTCTCGAGCGTGCAAGCGAGGGTCCTCCCGCTCCGAAACGCCCAGCGGGATGCCCAGGCGGCCGTTGGGCGTGCCCGGGGGGAGCTGACCACCCTGACTGCGTCGATGGAGGCCGCCGAGGGTGAGCGGCTCCGGGCCGGCGAGCGGCGCACGGCTCTCGATGAGGCCCGCCGGCGTGCGCAGGCGGCCCTGGAGGAGGCACGGGGGTCGCTGGCGGCCCTTGAGGCCGCCGAGGCGCCCCACGTCGAGGTGCTCGCCGGCCTGGAGGAGCGGCTGGAGACGGCGGAGCATGAGCGCCAGGGACGTCTCGTGGCGCTGGCAGATGCGGAGCGGGAGGCCGCCACCTGGCGTGCCCGCGCCCAGGTGCGCGACGGAGCTTCACCCGAGGCCGCCCGGCGGATCGCGTCCAGCGGCCTGGAGGGGGTCGCCGGCGTGCTCGCCGACCTCGTCGAGATCTCCCCGGCGTCGAAGGCGGCGCTGGAGGCCCTGGTCGGGCCGGCAGGCAGTGTCCTGGTGGTCGCCGACGCCCGAGCCGCCGAGCGGGCGTTGCAGGCGGCGGGGCCCGGCGAGCCGCTGGGGATCCTCGTCGCCACCGGGTCCGACGACCCGATGCTCGGCGGGAGGCCCCTGACCGACCTGCTCCACCCCATCTCCGGCCCGGCGGCCGCCGCCCTCGCGGGCGTCTACCTCGCCCGCGGATCCGGGGAGGCGGCCCGGCTGGCAGGGGAGCACCCCGAGGCCGTGTTCGTCACCCTCGACGGCGTGATGGCCACCGGACGGCTGCTCGTCAGCACGTCCGCGGCGGCCGGCGCCCGCGCGGAGGAGGCGGAGACCGAACTGGCGGCGGCGAGGGAGCGCCTCTCGGCCACGGACGCCGAGATTGCCGCGGTGCGCCGGAGCTTCGAGGAGGCGGCTGCCGTGCTGAACCGGGCGGATGCGGAGATCGCCGCCGCTTCGGACCGGGCGGCATCGGCGGAGCGGGAGCTCCATGCCCTCGACCGCGAGGCCGGGGTGGTGGACGAGGGGGACCAGCGCAGCGCCGCCTCGGCATCCACGCTCGCAGAGCGGATCGCCGCCCTGCAGGAGGGCCTTGCCGATGGCCAGCGCCGTGCCGAGGCCGCCGGGAGGGAGCTCGAGGCCTACGCAGACGAGCAGGTGTCGGCAGCCCGGGTCCGGGGGGAGGCTGCCGGTGCCCTCGACGAGGCACGGCTGGCGGCAGCCCGGGCCGCGGAGCGCCACCGGCTGCTGGTGGAGCGGTGCTCGGAACTCCGGGCTACCCTCGACCGGGCGACCGCCCAGGCCGCCGCCATCGGGGGCCGCAGGGCGGACCTGGCGGCCCGAGCCGGCCGGGCGGCCTCGGTGTTCCGGGCCGCCGGGATCCTGGCGGAGCGGGCGGGGGCCTGGGCGGTCGAGGCGGACGCCGCCCACCTGGCCTGGGGCCGGGAGGCGGCCGAAGCCGACGCCGGCGTCACGGCGTTGCAGGATCGCCGCCGCTCGCTCGTGGCGGCGCTGGAGGCCCTCCGGGAAAAGGCCCGGGCCGAGGACCTGTCGCGGGCGGAGCTTCGCATCCGGTCCCGCATCATCGAGGAGCGCCTCTCGGCGGAGGGCCGGGACGTCGAGGCCCTCGTCCGGCGCTTCGGGCGACGCCTGGAGGACGAGGACCCAGCGTCGCTCGTGGATCCCTGGGACCGCGCCGCGGTTGCCGAGGACGAGGCCCTGCAGCGGCGCCAGGCCCGCCTGGAGCGGGACCTGGCGGCGATGGGGAGGGTGAACCCCCTCGCCGCTGCCGAGTTCGAGTCGCTCACCGAGCGGGAGCAGTTCCTGACCGCCCAGATCGCCGACGTCCGGACCAGCCGCCGGGACCTCTTGAAGGTGGTGACCGAGGTCGACGAACGCATCCGTGAGCTGTTTCTGGGCGCCTTCGCCGACGTGTCCCGCGAGTACGAGCACGTGTTCTCGACCCTGTTCCCCGGCGGCGTGGGCCGCCTCCGCCTGACGGACCCCGCCGACGTCCTCGAGACGGGCATCGAGGTCGAGGCACGCCCGGGCGGCAAGAACCTGCGCCGCCTGTCGTTGCTGTCCGGTGGCGAGCGGGCGCTCGCAGGGCTTGCGCTCGCCTTCGCGATCTTCCGGGCACGCCCGTCACCGTTCTACGTGCTCGACGAGGTGGAGGCCGCCCTGGACGATGTGAACCTGCACCGGTTCCTCGGCCTGCTCCGGGAGTTCCGGAGCAGTTCGCAGCTGATCGTGGTCACCCACCAGAAGCGCACCATGGAGATGGCCGATGTCCTCTACGGTGTTTCGGTTCGCTCCGATGGCGCCAGCCGGGTAATCTCAGAGCGGCTGAGTTCCCGCTCGGGGTCACCCCCGGATCCTGGTGGGGAGCAGCGTGGGGAATTGGGCCGGGGGCCGGGCGGTCTCGAATTCACCGCCCGCCCACTCCCGCTGGAAGGCTAAGCCACGACGTTGTTGTGCCCGGCCGTCGCTGTCGCGTGCGCGGGGGCGCATCGAGAATAGAGGGTTTGTGAACACGAGGCAGGCGCCGTGACGCTCATCATCCTGTTCGTCGTCGCGGCCGCCGTCCTGGCGGCGGCGACGGTCGGCGCTGCTCTGCTCGTCGGCAGGCGCCCAACCGCGGCCCCCGCCCCTCCGAAAGCCCCGCCCACGGCGCCACCGAAAGCCCCGCCCAGACCCACGCCCACCCCGGAGGCCCCGGCGCCCGCCGAGGCGGTGGAGGCCCCGCCGGCCCCGTTGGCGCCGGCTGGTCCGGCTGCGCCGGCCCCCGAGGCCCCGCCGGCACCCCCACCGGTTCCGGAGGTCGAAGAAGTCAGGCCCGGTGTCGCCGCCCGCTTCCTGCGCAGCCTCACGCGCAGCCGGGCGGTCCTCGGGGAGCGGCTCGGGGCGATCATGTCCCGGGGTAGGCTTGACGACGAGGCCTGGGGGGACGTGGAGGAGGCCCTCATCCGGGCCGACGTCGGGGTAGCCGCCACCGATGCGATCCTCGAGTCGCTCCGCCGCCAGAAGCTCAGGCCCGAGGAACTGGGCGCCGCCTTGCGGGCGGAGCTTGTCTCGATCCTCGACCGCACCGACCGCACCTTCATCTACGCCGCCAAGGGCCCGAGCGTCTGGCTCATCGCCGGCGTCAACGGGACGGGCAAGACGACGTCGATCGCCAAGCTGGCCAAGATGCTGCAGACCGAGGGCAAGACCGTCGTCCTCGCCGCGGCCGATACCTTCCGCGCCGCGGCCATCGACCAGCTGGGCACCTGGGCGGAGCGCCTCGGCATCCACATGATCCGCCACGGCCCCGGGGCCGATCCCGGCGCCGTGGTGTTCGACGCCGTCGACTACGCCCTCGCCAAGTCCATCGACGTGGTGATCGTCGACACCGCCGGCCGCCTGCACACCAAGTCGCCCCTCATGGACGAGCTGAAGAAGATCCGCCGCATCGCCGAGCGCAAGGCGGAGGTCACCGAGGCCCTGCTCGTTCTCGACGCGACGGTCGGACAGAATGGCATCGCCCAGGCCCGCACCTTCGGTGAGGCCGTCCAGGTCACCGGTGTCGTCCTGACGAAGCTGGACGGCTCCGCCCGGGGCGGCATCGTGGTGGCGGTCCAGGAGGAGCTCGGGATCCCGGTGAAGGCCGTCGGCGTCGGCGAAGCCATGGGTGACCTCGAACTGTTCGACCCGAAGGCCTTCGTCGAGGCCCTTGTGGACGTGCCGGACTAAAAGCCGTCGGCGAGGCTGTTTCCGTCAAGAAGTCTGTCCAGCTGCCCTTTTGGCGGAAACTGGTTTGTGAGAGGGCCGGCGGCCCGACCCAAGGGACCCCGAACGTACAATGGCCCCGTGTTCGACACCCTCGGCAACCGCCTCGACGACATCTTCAAGAAGCTGCGCTCGCGCGGCCGGCTGACCGAGAAGGAGATCGACGAGGCGCTCCGGGAGATCCGGGTGGCGCTGCTCGAGGCGGACGTCGCCCTCCCGGCGGTCCGGACGTTCCTGCAGCATGTGAAGGCGGAGGCGCTCGGGGAGGAGGTCCTGAAGTCTCTCACTCCCGGCCAGCAGGTGGTCAAGATCGTCCACGACGAGCTGGTCCGGATGCTCGGGGGCCAGACCGCCGGGCTCGTAACCGCCCCCAAGCCCCCGACCGTCATCATGCTCGCCGGCCTCCAGGGGTCCGGCAAAACCTCGACGGCCGCCAAGCTGGCCGCCCTGCTGCGCCGCAAGGGTCAACGGCCGCTGCTCGTCGCGGCGGACCTGCAGCGCCCGGCGGCCATCCGCCAGCTCCAGGTCCTCGGCGAGCAGGCGAAGGTCGCCGTCTATGCCGATCTTGACTCCAAGGACCCGGTTGCCGTGGTGAAGGCAGCCCTCGAGCAGGGCCGCCGCGAGGCCGACGTGGTCATCATCGACACGGCCGGCCGGCTCCACGTGGACCCGGAGATGATGGACCAGGTGGCCCGCGTGCACGCCCTCGCCCAGCCGCAGGAGGTGCTGTTCGTCCTCGATGCCATGACCGGCCAGGACGCCCTGGTGTCGGCCAAGGCGTTCGCTGAGACGATCCCCCTCACCGGCATCGTCCTGACCAAGCTCGACGGCGACGCTAGGGGAGGGGCCGCTCTGTCGGCCGCCACGGTGACCGGGCGCCCGGTCAAGTTCGCCGGTATGGGCGAGAAGCTGGCCGACCTCGAACCGTTCCATCCCGACCGCATCGCATCCCGCATCCTCGGGATGGGCGACGTGCTCACGCTCATCGAGAAGGCGGAGGCCGCCGTCTCCAAGGAGGACGCGGAGAAGCAGGCCCGCAAGATCCTCGACGCCCAGTTCACGCTGGAGGATTTCCTGTCGCAGATGCAGCAGGTGCGCAAGATGGGCGGCATCGGGAGCCTCATCAAGATGCTGCCCGGCCTGCCGGGGATGGGCCGCATGTCCGACCTGTCGATCGAGGACAAGGACATGGTGAAGCTCGAGGCCATCATCCGCTCCATGACGCCCGGCGAGCGCAACGACCCCCGGATCATCTCGGGGAGCCGCCGTGCGCGTATCGCCCGCGGCTCGGGAGCTCAGGTGCGCGAGGTCAACGAGCTGTTGAAGCAGTTCGACGCCGTCCGAAAGATGATGAAGTCGATGACCCGGGGCGGTGGCAAGAAAGGTCGCAAGGGTGCCTTCAGCCTCCCGCCGGGTTTCGGCCTCTAAAGGGGCTGGTGCAACCGCCGCAAACGTCGCCACGGAGAGTGGCCAGAAGCCCCGTTCCCAGGACCGCCTCGAGCGGGCGGGGGCTGGCGGACCTTCCTTGCTCCAAAAAGTGCGGATAGCGCACCTTTTGGAGCAAAGTACGCTCTCCGTCTGAGCCGCCGACGAGGCCGAGGATCGGGCAGAAGCGCGGCTACCCGCCCAGCGAGCTCAGCATCGCCCCGAGGTCGGTCACCTGGTCCGCGGGCGGCACGGCGATCGTGACCGGCGACCCGTAGTCGTAGAGCTCCATCGTCATGTCCGTGCTCTTCGGCAGAACGGAGGCCGGGAGCCCCGAGAGCAGCGGGGATGGCGTGGACGTCGACCCCGAGGTGTCGACGATCAGGTGGATCCTGCGGATGAGGCCGTCCTTGTCGAGCCACGCCTCGGTCGGGATGTTGGTGATGCCGAGCTGGGAGCTGAAGGCCTTGACGGCCTCCTGGGCGTCAGCGGGGAGCTTGGCGATAGCCTGGGCCTCGTCCACCGTGAACTTGTAGTGCGTGGTGGCCGTGCCGCGGACGGTGTCCGGCCCCACGGTGGTGACCGGGCCGCTGACGCCGGCCAGCAGGCCAAGGCCCTGCGTCGGGTCCTGGGTCTCGGCCTGCTTCAGTAGGCTGTCCATGCTGGCGAGGAGGCTGGCGAACTGGCCGCCACCCTTGATGTTCTTGAGGCTGGACGGGTCGATCTTGAACCAGGCCTTGCCCCCCAGCATCGATGCGAGCTGCGGGATCTTCTCGTAGATGATGCCGCTGTCGAGCACCGCCTGGATGTCGCCGACGCCGGGCAGGGCGAAGGTCATCCCGATGCGCTTGCTGGGGAGGTCCATCGAGCCGTTGATGCTGATGGCCTCCGCCGTCCCGCTCACCGGGGTGACGTTGATCGTCTGGGTGAAGTTGGCAGTCTTGGCGGAGATCGCCTTGGCCCGGGCGCCCTCGATCAGCGAGGTGAGCTGGGCGGAATTCCCGCCTCCGGAGGCACTGGGGTTCGTGGTTGCAACCTGGCCCTTGCTGCAGCCGGCAAGGACAACGCCCACGCCGACAACTGCCGCTGCGATCCGAAATCTGAACATGTGCTCCCTTTCGGCCGACGCCCGCCCACCCAGATGCCGCAACAGTAACAGCTAGTCCCGGGCCCGGACAGGGGGAGAAGTACCGGTTTCTGCCTCCGTTCCAGCCTCGCCTGGTACACTCGCCACCATGGTCAAGATCAGGCTTCGTCGCATCGGCAAGAAGGGCCAGCCCACCTACCGCGTGGTCGTGGCCGACGGCCGCTCCCCTCGGGACGGGCGGTTCATCGAGAACATCGGCAGCTACGACCCCGGCCCCGACCCCTCCCACATCGAGATCAACGGCCCCCGGGCCCTCGAGTGGATCGGCAAGGGTGCCCAGCCCACACAGGCCGTCACCCGGCTCATGGAGGTCGCAGGGGTCATCGCTCGGCAGGAGCCCAAGGCATCCCGGGCTCAGGCCGGGGGTTCCCGCTAGCACCGCTGGTCCAGGGCGCGTACCTCGATGGCATCCCGGGAGACGTTGGAGTACATCGTCTCCTGGCTCGTCGAGCACCCCGATGACGTCCGCGTCGAGGAGGAGGACTCCGGCCGGACCGTCATCTACGACCTCTTCCTCCACCCCGACGACGTCGGGCGCGTGATCGGTCGCAGCGGCCGGGTGGCGCGGGCCATCCGCACCGTCGTCAAGGCCGCCGCCGCCAAGGAGGACCGCAACGCCCTCGTCGAAATCGTCGACTGAGCCTCTCCTGACGGACCTGCCCCCCGAAGGGCCCGCGGGGCCTACGGGGCCCGAGGGGCCCGACACGACGGAGAGCAGGCTCCTCGTCGGGGAGATCCTCAAGGCGCACGGCCTGCGAGGCGACGTGGTCGTGCGGCCCCTCTCCGAGAACCCCGCCCGGTTCCAACCGGGATCCCGGGTGTTCATCGGCTCCGAGGTCGACACCGCCGTCGAGATGGTCATCGCCAGCGTGCGCACCCAACCACCCGACCGGCTCCTCGTCGGGCTGGAGCTGATCCCGGACCGCACGGGGGCCGAGGCCCTCCGCGGCCTGAGGATCTTCGCCCCCGCCGGCGACCTGCCGCCGCTGCCGGAGGACACGTTCTGGGAACAGGACCTGATCGGGCTGGCCGTGGTCGACGTGGGCGGGCGCGATCTCGGTGTGATCTCCGACGTCCTGCACCGTACCGAGCAGGACCTGTGGCAGGTCCAGACGCCCAGCGGGGCGGTCCTGGTGCCCGCCGCGAAAGACATCGTGGTCGGCGTCGACCTGGAGGCCCGCCGGGTGACCGTCGATCCTCCGGCCGGCCTCTTCGACTAAAGGCTCATGCGCTTCGACGTCGTCACGATCTTTCCCGACGCGTACGAATCGCCGCTCGGCGTCAGCCTCCTCGGCAAGGCGGTCGAGGGCGGCGTCCTTGAGGTTGGCGTCCACGACCTGCGCCAGTGGGGCCAGGGGCCGCACCGTAAGGTCGACGACACGCCGTTCGGTGGGGGAGTGGGCATGGTGATGACGCCTGGCCCCCTCGTTGCCGCGGTCGAGGCGGTCCGCCGCCCCGGTGGCAGGGTGCTGCTGCTGTCGGCGGCCGGGCGGCGCTTCGACCAGACCTTCGCCACCGATCTGGCGGCGGAGAGCCAGGTGGTGCTGGTCTGCGGGCGCTACGAGGGGGTGGACGAGCGCGTTGGCGCGCTCGTCGGGGCGGAGGCGGTGTCGATCGGCGACTTCGTGCTGGCCGGTGGCGACGTGGCGGCGCTCGTGGTCATCGAGGCGGTCGCCCGCCTGGTGCCGGGGGTCCTCGGCAACCTCGACTCGCTCGCCCAGGAGTCCTTCACCGGCGGGCTGCTCGAGTACCCGCAGTACACGCGGCCCGCCGAGGTTGGCGGGCTGGCGGTCCCGCAGGTCCTCCTCTCCGGCGACCACGGCCGGATCGCCAGGTGGCGACGGGAGCAGAGCCTGCGGCGCACCTTCGAACGGCGCCCCGAACTCCTCGACGCGGCGGAGCTGTCCGGGGAGGAGCGGGCGCTCGTGGCCTCGTGGCGGGCTCTGTTATCATCGGATTCCCGGCCCTCTGACCGCGAGGAAGGCCGGTAGCGTCCCGCGAGCACGGGGCTCAGCGCGGGGTGCCCAACCGCTGGAGCGCCGAGCCGGGCGAGAACGGCCTTTTTAAGGAGGAGCAATGGAAAAGACCGACGCCCTGCTGCGTCCGGCGCTGCGTGAGGATCTCCCCGATTTCCGCCCGGGCGACACCGTGAAGGTGCACGTGCGGGTCGTGGAGGGGGGCAAGGAGCGCATCCAGGTGTTCCAGGGGATGGTCATCCGCCGCCAGGGATCGGCCATCCGGGAGACTTTCACCTGCCGCAAGATCTCGTTCAACAATGTCGGCGTCGAGCGGACGTTCCCCGTCCACTCCCCGATGATCGCCAAGCTGGAGATCGTCACCCACGGCGATGTCCGCCGGGCCAAGCTCTACTACCTTCGCTCCCGGGTCGGCCGGGCTGCCAAGGTCAAAGAGAAGCGTTTCTAGCCCGTGTCCCTCTACGGGCAACAGCCCGCGAAGGAGGGCACGACGTTCAGCTCCGGCCCCGGCCGGGTGGTGCCCGCCCAAGACAAGTCGTCCAAGCCTTCAGGGTCTCCGGGGCCGGCAGGGCCTGCCGGGGAGAAGGAGGAGAGCGGCCTCGGCTTCCTCAGGGAGTTGCCCATCCTCGTCCTGGTCGCCTTCGCGATCGCCCTCATCATCAAGTCGTTCGTTGTCCAGGCGTTCTACATCCCGTCGGGCTCCATGGAGAACACCCTGCTCATCAACGACCGGGTGCTCGTCTCGAAGTTCATCTACCGTTTCAAGGACCCGAAGCCCGGCGACATCGTCGTCTTCGTTGCACCCGCCTCGGCCACGGGCAACCTCCCGCCGGCCCCGGGTGGCATCAGCGGCTTCTTCAACTCCCTCAAGGAGGGCCTGGGGCTGCCCTCCAGCCAGCGGGACTTCATCAAACGGGTGGTCGCGGTGGGGGGTGACACGGTCCAGGTCAAAGACAACGCCCTCTACGTCAACAGCGTCCGCAAGGACGAGCCCTACCTCAAAGACCACAATCCCAGTTCGATGAACGACTTCGGGCCCGTCAAGGTACAGCCGGACCATCTCTTCGTGATGGGCGACAACCGCGGGAACTCCGACGACTCGCGGATGTTCGGCACCATCGGGAAGTCGAGCGTGCTCGGCCAGGCATTCCTCAGGATCTGGCCGCCGAACCGCTTCCACTTCTTCTGACCTCCCGCCACGCGGGCCTCTCCCGACGCATAATGCCTGGCGTGGCATACAAGGCGACCTACCGCACCCGCACGTACCTGAAGAAGGGCCAGGTCGCCCGGACCCAACCGGTCCCCGGGCTGCACCTTGAGCGGGGCCTGTTGGCCAAGGGTGCCACCCTGGTCGGCGGCATCGACGAGGTCGGGGTGGGGGCGTGGGCCGGTCCGGTGGCGGTGGGGGCTGTGGTGCTCGACCCCGAGGACCGCATCTACAAGCTGCGCGACTCGAAGCTGCTCGATCCTGCACGGCGGGAGTGGCTGGCCGCGCGGGTCCGGGGGCGCTGCGTCGGCCACGGCGTCGGGCTTGCGTGGCCGAACGAGATCGACGAGGTGGGACTCTCCGAGGCCATCCGCCGGGCTGCGGCCCGGGCGGTGGCGGCCCTCCCGGTGTCGCCGGACGTGTTCCTCGTGGACGGGAAATGGAACTTCGTCGGCGAGCGCGCCCGCATGGTGGTCCGGGGGGACTGCGAGTCGGTCTCGATCGCCGCCGCCTCCATCGTCGTCAAGGTCGCCAGGGACGCGCTGATGT
>DASPZW010000322.1:0-2216 GCA_035636055.1 Actinomycetota bacterium | reverse complement strand
CTCGATGTCGGCCCCGGGGCGGTGGATCGCCTCGACCTTCAAGCCCGCGGACGTGAGGGCCTCAGCGACGGAGTCGGCGTCACGATCGATGGTGACGTAGTCGGCCAGCCACGACAGCGGCACCAGCATCTAGAGCCCCCTCATGTTCTAGAACCCCTCATTCCTTAAAACCCCTCCAGGAGCCGGATGTCGTTCTCGACGAGCCAGCGGATGTCGCCGATCGACCACCGCAGCAGGGCGATCCGCTCGATGCCCATCCCGAAGGCGAAACCCGTGACGTCTGGGTCGTAGCCGACGGCCTTGAAGACCTCGGGGTGGACCATCCCGGCCCCCATGATCTCGATCCAGCCCTCCCTGCCGCATACCCGGCACCCGCTGCCGTCGCAGTTGAAGCAGGAGACGTAAACCTCGGCCGACGGCTCGGTGAAGGGGAAATAGTGCGGGATCATCCGGATGCGCTGGTGCGGGCCGAAGAGCGCCTTGGCGAAGACCTCGACGCTCCCCTTCAGGTCGGCGAACGAGATCCCCTTGTCGACGGCCAGGCCGTCGATCTGGTGGAAGCCGGCGAGGTGCGTCGGGTCCGCGACGTCGCGGCGGAAGGCCCTGCCCGGCATCGTGACATAGAGGGGCGGCTCGTTGGCCTCCATGGCCCGCACCCACATCGGCGAGGTGTGGGTGCGCAGCAGCGGCTGGCCGTAGTCGTTGGGCTCGACGTAGAGCGTGTCGAACATCGACCGGGCGGGGTGGTCCTTGGGCATGTTGAGCGCCTCGAAGTTGTAGTAGTCGCTCTCGACCTCCGGGCCGTCGGCGACCTTGAACCCCAGGCCGACGAAGACGTCGACGATCTCGTCGATGACCTGGGTGATCGGGTGCAGGTGGCCGAGGGGGGGCTTGCGGCCGGGCAGGGTGACGTCGACCCGCTCCGCCCCGCTGCGCCGCGCGGCCTCCTGGGCGTCGAGGGCGGACCGCCGACCGGCGACGGCGGCCTCCAAGGCCGTCCGGACGTCGTTGGCGACCTTGCCGACCTCCCGGCGCTCGTCGGGCTCCATCTTTCCGAGGGTGGAGAGGATCGCCGACAGCGGACCCTTGCGGCCGAGGTACCGGATCTCGGTGTCGCGCAGGCCCGCCGCGTCCGGCGCGGCCACGACGGCCAAGAGGGCCTCGACCCTGAGGGCCTCGAGTTGGTGGGCGATGGCGTCCGCGGTGGTCATGGAGCCCGAGGATAGCAGTGGCTCCTACACGAACGGGGCGACCAGCTCCGACGGATCGAGCCCCTGTGTCAGGTCGACGCTGGCGGTGTAGCCCTCGTCGAAGAAGATCAGCGGCTGGCTGGGGGGGACCTGGGTGCGGAACCAGGCGGCCACCTCCGCCGCCGCCCGGGGGCTGCCCTCCAGGACGACCGCCCTGCTGTGCTCGTCCAGGTGCCCGTCGACGCGCTCTCCCCCGACATCGTGCAGCACGAAGTCGAGCGTGTCGGTCCGCATGGGATTGGAGACCCTCCGGACCTCGGCATCCGGCCAGCGTGCCCGGAGCCGCGCGGCGAAGTCCTCAGGGTCGATGTGCCAGTCGGTCTCGGCCGGGGGGGACACGAAGTAGCTCTGCACTCGGGGTTCCTCCTCTTGATCTCACGGGGTCTCGTAGTGGTCTCGTGGGCGGCTCGCGGGTCAGGGGACGACGACGACCCTCCCGGGGATCCCGTACTTCGTCAGCAGCCCTTCGAAGAAGGGTACGGCACGGGGGTCGTTGGTGATCACCTCGAGGGCCCTCGCCGGGTTCGAGGAGTCCCCGATCACTGCGGCGTACCGGGCGAACTCGTTGTTGAGCTTGCCCACGATCACGTCCCGCACCACCGGCGGCATGGCGGAGTCCGGGATGAATGGGCTCCGTTCCGGGAGGCCGACGTACTTGGCGTCCAGGACGTTGGCGTCGCCGACCCGGAAGCCGTCGGCCCAGACCTGCTCGCCGCCGCCCTCCATCAGGAAGTTGTCCGGCCCGGTCGTATGGATCTCGTACTGGTTGGCGGCGCCCTCGACGGGGGTGGCCTTGCTGGGCAGCGAGTCCAGCCATTGCTGGTTCGCTGCCTGTTCCGCCTCGGTGAGGGCCTGCTCCTCCCTGGCGAGGGCGGTGCCCTCCTGGAGCACGGACTCGCCGACACGCAGCTCCTGGCCGACCTCGCCCAGCACCGGCAGCACGCCGAGGGCGCGCTGTTTCCAGTC
>DASPZW010000321.1:0-2629 GCA_035636055.1 Actinomycetota bacterium | reverse complement strand
TACATGATCCCGACCGCATGGGAGACCCCGCACTTCGAGCTGTACGAGGTCGTCACCCCCTCGCCCCACCACCCGATCGGGTGCAAGGGCATCGGGGAGTGTGGCACCGTGGGTGGCCCTGCCGCCTTCGTGAACGCCGTCGTCGACGCCATCGCCCACCTCGGGGTGCGCAACATCGACATGCCCTGCCTGTCGGGCCGCGTGTGGGAGGCGATCAAGTTCAAGAAGGACGTGTCTGGCACTCCTCCGCTTCCGGGCCAATAGTCGCCCGGGTCAAGAGGGGGCGGGTTAAGGGGAGTGGAGAGGAGAACGTCATGGAGAGTGCTGAGAGCGATTCTGGAGGCCCTGCGTGAAGTGCTGGTGGACCCCCTGAAGGTCGAGGCCGAGGGGGTAACGCCGCAGGCCAACCTGTTCGATGACCTCGGGCTGGCCTCGATCGACCTGATGAGCGCGGTCATGGCCATCGAGGAGCGTTTCGAGATCGAGGTGTCCGACGCGGAGCTCGAGAACGTCACCACCGTCGGGGAGGCCGTGGAGATCCTCGGTGCCAAGGTCGCAGCAAGTGCCTGAGAGGCGTCGCATCGCCGTCACCGGCATCGGGCCGGTCACGCCGATCGGGACGGGGGTCGAGGACTTCTGGGCGTCCCTCATGGCGGGGCGCTCCGGTGCCGGGCCGATCACCCGGTTCGACGCGACCGACTTCAAGTCCAAGGTGGCCGCGGAGATCCACGGCTTCGAGATCACCGACTACCTGCCGGCCAAGAACGCCCGCCGGCTCGACCGCTTCTCGCAGCTGGCCTACGCGGCGGCGACCCTGGCCCTCGCGGACGCCGGCATGAAGGCGACGGATCCCGACCCCGCCCGGGTCGGCATGGTCATCGGCAGCGGTATCGGCGGTATCGGCCTGTGGGAAGAGGAGCACACGGCCATGCTGAAGCGCGGCCCGCGCTTCGTGAGCCCGTCGCTCATCGCCATGATGATCCCGAACGCCGCAGCCGGGTCCCTCGCCATCGAGTTCGGCTTCACTGGGCCGAACGAGTGCACGGTGACGGCGTGCGCCTCGAGCGGCCACGCCATCGGCAGGGCGATGGACTACGTCCGCAACGGCGCAGCCGACGTCGTGCTCGTCGGGGGGGCCGAGTCCTGCATCTCGCCGATGTCGGTGGCCTCCTTCTGCTCGGCCCGTGCCCTCACGACCCGCAACGACGATCCCGAGCATGCCTCACGGCCATTCGAGCGTGACCGGGACGGCTTCGTCATCGGGGAAGCGGCCACGGTGCTGGTCTTCGAGTCGATGGAGCACGCCCGCAACCGCGGCGCCCGCATCCTTGCCGAGGCCATCGGCTACGGACTTTCGTCCGACGCCTACCACGTGGTGGCACCCCATCCCGACGGGGCCGGGGCCACGGCGGCCATGACCGCCGCGCTGGCCGACGCACAGATCGCCCCGGGCGAGGTCGGCTACATCAACGCCCATGCCACCTCGACGCCACTCGGGGACGCCTCGGAGGCACAGGCGGTCCGCAAGGTCTTCGGGAGCCAGCCACCACCCACGTCGGCGACCAAGTCGATGACCGGACACCTCCTAGGGGCGGCCGGGGCCACCGAGGCCGCGGCATCGATCCTGGCGATGGTGCGCAAGCGGCTGCCGCCGACGATCAACTACGAGAACCCCGACCCAGACTGCGACCTCGACGTCGTGCCGAACCGTGCCCGGGACGCGAACGTGGACGTGGTGATGTCGAACTCGTTCGGCTTCGGAGGCCACAACGTGTCGGTGCTCTTCGGCCGGCACTAGAACCCGCCTGCCTGCCTCCCATGGGGTCAGATCCGCTAAGGCCGCCACTCTCCGTGGTCAGCGGCGATGGCGGAACTCGTCGTCCACGCCCTCTTCCGCTTGGGCGGGCCCGAGCGTTGAAAGGTTCGGAAGAAATCACGCGTATGCGCGCGTTTCTTTCCGAACCTTCGAGCCGGGTCCACCCAGGCGGGGGCCGAAGAGGCTCAGCCCCGTCACTGGGGGTGTTCAGCAGCGTCGGCGAAAGAACGGAACTTTCGTATTTGCTCCAACCTGGCCACGTGGAGCACTCGCTCACAGCAGCGAGGAATCACTTTTCTGCGCATGGCGCAGACTTCCCTCCACACGTCGACAGCCTGTGATCCATACGGGTATCGACGTCGTGGCCGTGGCGAGGCTGGAGGCCGCCCTGCAGCGGTGGCCCCGCCTGGCCGAGCGGCTGTTCACCGGCGAGGAGCGCCGCTACGCCGCCACCCGGCCCCACCCGGTCGAGTCGCTGGCAGCCCGCTTCGCCGCCAAGGAGGCCACGATGAAGGCCCTGGGGCAGGGCTGGCCGAAGATCTCCTGGCAGGAGATCGAGATCGTCCGGGGCGACGGCCGCCCCGAGCTCAAGCTCACCGGGCGCGCCGCCGCCCTGGCGGCCGGTGGGAGCCTGGCGGTGTCCCTGTCCCACGACGGGGGCCTGGCCGTGGCGCAGGTGATTGTCGACATGCGAGGTTAGGTAAAAAGGGGGCTCCTCGCCCCGTGGCGCGGCGCCAAATCGACCACTCAGCGTGATCAGTGCATCCGGCACCCAACCGGGCAGGGGCGCTGACGACGCCGACCCGGGTGTGA
>DASPZW010000320.1:0-9017 GCA_035636055.1 Actinomycetota bacterium | reverse complement strand
TCACTAGGGAGGGCTGGATGCCGTCGGGACAGTGGCGTCGAAGCTGACGCCGGGCCCGGGCGGGGCGTCCAGGCTCTTGAGCACGCTGTGGCCGAGGACCCAGGCCTGGTCGAAGTACGAGACGTCCAGGCGGATGCCCGCCGCCCGGTAGCGCTCCAGCCCCGAACGCACGAGCGCGGGCAGGTCCTGCACGAGGCCGCCGGCCTCCAGCGTCTGCGAGTCGGCAGGGATCAGCACCGAGACTGCGAACGGTTCGTTCTCCTTCCACATGAGCTGCACGCTGCCCGAGGGTGGGAGCGCCATACGGGCCGCCTCGTCGTCCGGGAACGCGTAGACGGTCTCGTCGTAGCCGGAAAGGTCGTAGGCCCCCTCCTCGACCGAGAGACGCCAGGTGGACTCACCGAGCCGCAGGTCCAGCGGCGGCAGCGACGGCACCGGGACCACCGCCGGCCGGGGGAAAGCCCGGTCGAGGGCGCCGGCGGGCGTCACCACATCGACGACGCCGTCGGGTGCGGCGCCGGCCGACGGAGCGACCGGCTGTTCCCACGGCGCCATCCGGGAGTCCCGCGGCGTCCCCATCGCATCGAGGGCGCCGGTGAAGAAGGCAGCTTTGGCGGTGACGTCGATGCCGTCCAGCAGGACCTTGCCGTCGGTGGTGAGGACGAGCTTCTTGCCGTCGCCGACGACATCACCGAAGAAGAAGCCCTCGTGGTCTGTCTCGTTGATCACCATCGGCCGGACGGTGCGGCCGCCCGTGCCGGTGATCTGTACCGCCACCTGCCCGTCGAAGAAGCCGCCCCGGTGGACCCGGAAGGTCTCCCGCTGGTGGCGCGGCGAGTCGTTGGTGCTGTGGTCGTTCAGCGGGTTCTCGACGAGGTAGACCCATCCCTGGCGGCTCCCCGGTGCCCCGGGCGCCGGGGTGGGCTGCCAGACGTGGTAGCCGATCGCCATGCGGTGGACGAACCCCCCGCGCGGGAGCCCGTCGTCGAGGTGCTCGACGATGCGTGCCGTCGGGTCCGGCTGGCCGGTGCGGCCGAGGCGGTCGGCATCGAGCAGGATCGCGGTGCCCTCCAGCAGCGACCAGATGGTCCCGCACCCCTCGAGCAGCACGTCGATCGCCCTGCGGACATTGCCCCGCAGCCTGCCGACAAACAGGTCGTAGGCCTGCTGGCAGCGCTGCTGGTTGCTCCGAGGCGGCACCCCCGCCGCCAGGGCCGGAAGCTGCCCCGCGAAGTAGTCCTTGGCCTGCAGGCTGTCGAGGATGAAGAAGTCTGCGGGGCGCAGGTCGCAGGCGGCGGCCAGGCCGAGCAGGTCCCGTTCCTCCTGGGCCGCCTGGAGGCGGTGCGCCTGCTGGATCCGCATCGCCAGGCGTTCGGCCTCGTCGAGGTCGGTCCCGAGCGCGGTGGCCAGCGCGGCCAGCACCTTGCCGGGGGTCGGCGCGCGCATGAAAGTCGGGAACCGGGCGAGGATCTTGCCGGATCGGCCGGCCAGCGGTGGCGCCGGCGTCAACTCGTCTTCTCCGTCACCGTGACCGTCCGGAGGATCGGCTGATCGCCCTCGGGGATCGTGGTCGAGGCGGACGGGCCTCCCTGGTCGCGGATGAGCAGGCCGGCCTTCTGGTACTCCGCCGTCCACCGCAGGTCGGATGCGCCCACCGAGAACAGCTCGCTGCCGCCGAGCTTCGCCACCAGGGTGGTGGTGTCGACGGTGTTGACCAGCGGCAGCCGGGCCAGGTAGTCGCCGAGGCGGCCCTTGATCTCGGTGCGGACCTCGTCGAGCACCACCCCGGTGTTGTTGAGAGTGACCGCCAGGGCGAAGTCGAAGTAGACGGGCGTCCCGGCGAAGGTCACCTTGATGTCGGCGGGATCCAGCGTTGCCCGGCGGTCGGCCGGCACGTAGATATTGGACTTGGTCGGCCCGTCCGGCGCGGTCGTCGGCCAGATGTCGATGACGACGTCGAACACCCCGGCGATCGCCATGAGGTCGCCAGCCAGCCGGTTGTACACGACGACACCGCCGACCGAGGAGGCGCCGATGTCGCCGGTGAGTGTGTCGATGACCGCCCGCTGGAGCGTCGCCAACGGCACCCCCGTGATCCTCGGATCCTCGGGGAACACGACGACCTTGGCGGCGAGGGGCAGCTTGAACCCGCCGGCTGCGGGGGCAGGGACGGGCGGGCCGGCCGGGCCACCGGGGGCCTCATCGCGCAGCGTGCCCGTCGAGCCGGTCGCTGCGGTCACAGGCGGCAGGAAGGCGTCGAGATTCGTGACGACTCGGATGCCGGCGGCGCGGGCCTGGAGGATGGCGTCGTGGACGTCCGAGGCCAGCTGCGGGGTGGGGTCGACCGCGACGGAGACGTTGACGACCCCCGGCATGCCGATCAGGTCCTCGGTCACCTTGACGTCGTTGGGCTTGATGGCCGACAGCTCGGTCAGCGCGTTCAGCAGGGCGCGCGGCGTCGCCCGCCCAGCCCGCTCCGCCACCGACGTTGCCCGGCGCCGCAGCTCCGCGTCAGATTCCCCCGCCCCGGCGAACACCGTCGCGGCGTCGTTCATGACGCCGTTGATGCCGAGCACCGTCTGGTTGATCACCGAGATCGTCCCGGCATCGACCACTCCCGGGGCACCCTTCACCTCCGCACGCACCGGTGCTTCGACGGCGAGCTGCCCCCGGCGCAGCGTCCGGTCGTCGGTCGTCACGAAGGCGACGGGCTTGCGCGCCGGCTGCCCCGAGGGCGCCGTCGGCGGCGAGGCGGGCGGCGACCCGGGCGGGGACGAGGGGGGTGAGGAGGGCGTCGAAGCCGCTGCCGACGCGGCTCCCGCTGGCAGCGCCGTCGACACCTTGGTCCCCGCCGGGATGAACACGTCGGCGGGGGCCGGGGTGTTCCGGAAGAACCGCACCGTGCCCGATGCGTAGTCCCGGGTCTTGCGGCTCACGCCGAGGAGGGCGACGACCATGTCGAGGGCGGTCCCCTCGGCGGTGTCCACGAACCCGGATTTGTAGACGAACTCCAGCTCCGTGCGCAGCACCGCAAGCTCCCGGGCGAAGGCCTCCCCGAGCGTCCGGGTCAGGCTGCCGACGTTGCGGTCGGTCAGGGGCGCCTGGAAGCTGTCGGCGTGGTAGTAGGTCACGTAGAACTCGGTGGCCTCGTCGGGCCACGTCGCCCCCTTGGCGGGCATCGTGGGGTCTGCGGGCAGGGTCAGGAACCGCAGCAGGCCGTCGCCGCCGATGGCGAAGTCCCTCCCGATCTGGAATGCGAAGAAGCCGAGGTTGGCCTGGCCGATGACGCGCACGCTGTCGGGGAGCACCTTGGCGGCGGGGATCTCGAAGGCGAAGCCGTTGGCCCCGGCGTAGAACCGGTGCGTCTCGCGGGCGATCCCGCCCGTGAGCGCGGTGAGGACCTGATCCGCGACGTAGAGGTAGGGTTCGGCGACGTAGGTCATACCGGCCCCGCCAGGCTGAACGGGATGACCAGGTTGGTCGGCGTCGTGGAACCGACGAACGACAGGGACAGTGCGATGGTCACGCGGTCGGGCTGGGGATCGGCCACGACGCTCGCCGACAGGATCTTGCGGATGCGGGGCTCCAGAGCCAGGGCCTGCAGGATGTAGAGCTTGACGAGGTTGCGGTTGCGGACGTTGTTCGGCTGGCCGATGAGGCTGTGGTGCCGGGACCCGTACTCGGGGTGCCCCAGGTCAGCGAGCTCGCCCTGCACGGTCTTGATGCGGTGGATCACCGCCTGCGTGGCGTTGTCCACGGCCCCGGTGGCGAGGAGGTCCTCGGCGACCTGCCCGGGCGCGAGCCCGCCTGACGACCCCGTCGAGGCGGCGCCGGCGGTCGTGAGGTCGAGGTCCTCGTGGCGGCCGTCGCCGCTGTGGTACAGGGCGAGCAGGTCCCTTCCGAGGACGTCGGGGGCAGGCGTGGTGGCCATCGCTCAGTCCCCCCCGCCGGACGGCGGCAGGCCGGCGAGCAGGACGCCAAGGGAGGCAGGGCGCGGCAAACCTTCTTTGGGTCGTTGAGCACGATATTGATGTCTATCCACCCAAAGATTCACGGTCCCTGTGATGGTCCCCGTCATGGTCCCGGTCATGGGCTGTTCGTGTCGTTGATGAACGGCGCCGCCGGGGGGCCGAGGATCTGCATGACGCCCGGCGGCGTGGGGATCATGTCCCCCATCCGGATGAGCGGCATCCCGCCGATCGTGACCCCCGTGCTCCCGAGCTGGCCGATCGGCAGCGGGTAGGGGACCCCGGTGAGCGAGTTGACCATCTGGCAGATCGAGCCTGCGACGGCGAGCGGCATCCCGCCGGCCGTGGCGGCGGTCTGCGTGATGGACATGATGACCCCGGAGTCCGGGGGCCCGGCGGCGCCGGGGGTCAGGAGGACGGCGCATCCGATGGTGACCGGTGGACCTGGCATGCCCTTTTACCTTTCGACTGGCCTTCGTTGTCGGTTAGCCCGGCGAGAAACTCGTCGTGCCGGCGATGCTGATCATCGGACCCTTCACCGTGGTGGAGGCCTGACCCTCGACCTGGGCACTCGTCTGGGCCTTCACCGCGACGGACATGCCCTCGACCTTGACGTCGCCCTGGGCCTTGAGCGACAGGCTGCCCGACGCCTCGAGGGTGAGGTCGCCCTGGGAGGTGACCTCGGTGTTGCCGCTGCTCTTCACCAGGACCTTGGCGTTGGAGTCGATCTCGACGTCGCCGCCGTTGTTGACGGTGATCTTGGTGTCGCCGAGGGCGAGCACCACCTTGTCGTCGTCGACGACGAGGGTGTTGTTGTTGGGGAGCGTCACCGACAGGCGCCGGAGCCCGGATTCGGCGTCGTCGGGCGACCCGTAGACACACTCCTTGGCCTTGGCGACCGGCGGACGGTCGGCGTCGTTGTAGAGGCGGCCGGTGATGACCGCGCCGGCCAACGCCCCACCGACGAAGGTCACCAGGACGAGGTCGTCGACGTTGGGGATGTGCGACAGCCCGATCCGCTGCGTCGCAACCGGCACCTTGGCGAGCTCGAGGCCCGTGTCGCGCAAGCGGACAGAGCAGGCATAGTTGTCCTGGTCGCCGTCGTCGGCGTGGGGGAACACGTCGGTGACCACACCGATCTCGGCGATCCGGAGTCCCGCCAACTGGTCGCGGACGACCGCCTGGACGACGCCGATGAGGTCCGGGGCCAGGGCCATCCCCGGCGGGCGGGGGGGCGCCTTCACAGGCCCCCTCCGGCGTCGGGCATGCCGCCGATGCCCACGTGGGTGCGGAAGCCTCGGCGGCCGTCCAGGACGTGGCGGACGGCGATCACCTGGTACGTGTCGTTCCAGGCGTCGTCGGGCATCCCGCTCAGGGCGACTGCCTGCCCGAGCGTCACGTCCGGGGTGCCGACAAGCTCGACGTCCCCGCTGACGGTCTCGCGCTGGCGGAAGGCCACCCGCCCCGCGGCGGAGGCCTCGGCGGCGTCCTTCGTGCGCAGGAGAGGGTCGGAGACGACGAGCGTCGCGGTCCCGCCCGCCTCGCCGCGGTAGGGAGAGGGATCCTTCACCAGCCAGGCGGACGCGTCGTCCCCCTGGCCGCTGGCGGGGCTCTCGGGAACGACCGCCACGCCGTCGTCCGGCCGCCAGCGCTGGAGCGAGGCCGAGAGCACCTCCGCGCCGTACCGGAAGGTCTTGTCGGGCGACGTCGAGGCGAACCGGGCGAAGACCAGCGTGCCGTCGGCGTTGGCGTAGCAGTCGAAGCCGCAGCGCCGGGCGAGGCCGAGGCAGTGGTCCCAGGCCCGGCGGGCGGAGTCCACGTGGTAGGCGGGCAGGTCGACGCCGTCCTCGACGGTGTCGGTGTCGACGCCGGCATCGCCGGCGAGGGCGGAGACGACCTGGCCGGCGGACTGGCTGGCGAACGCCTGGTCCGAGCGCGCCCGCACGAGCTTGATCTGGCTGCCGGCGCAGGTGACCGTGATCCGGGTCACCTGTTGGGTCACGGCCTCGACCTCGCCGGTGAACACCAGTGTCGTGTCGCCGTCCCAGCCGAGCGACACGGTGGCGGGATCCCCCTGGGAGACGGAGACGGCCTGGGCCCGCCCGATCGTCACGGTCGCCCAGTCCGCGCCGGCGTTCTTGGCCCGCTCGACACTGAGAGCCACCAGCGGGGCAAGGTGATCGGACGCGAGCGTGAAGCCGCCGAGGCTGATGGTGTAGGTGGGCTTCAGCACGGTCAGTTCCCCACCCTCGTGTTGTTGGACTTGTAGAAGCGCCGGGACTTCAGGTTGCCGTCGCCCTTGAAGACGAAGGGGATCGTGGGGTTCTGCGCCACGGTGCCCATCGTGACCGGCGTGAACGGACTGCCCGGGGGGGAGGGCGGCGGTGCGGGGGCCGCGCCCGGCCGGACCTCCATGTGGACGTGGTTGCAGAAGCTGTTGCCCGTGTTGTCGGCGTGCATGATGACCTGCCCTCGCCGGACCGCCGTCCCGATGATGTTCTGCGGCTGGATGCCGTTGGCCAGGAAGGACGACCGGACCGTGCCCTGCTGGCCATGGCCGTAGATCGCGTAGGTGGTGGTCGTGGCGCCGCCGGGTCCGAGGTCGTGGACCGGGTCGGGGGCCCCCTCCTGGTCGTGCATGATCATGACGAAGTTCCACACCTGGCCCTGCGTCTGACCCGCGACCGGAAGGACCGGGCCGGTGGGCGTCGTGTTCGTCGTGGAGTGCGATCCGTCGGGGACCCAGTCGAAGTAGTCCACGACGGTCCCGGGCCGCGAGGCGAGGATCTCGGTTCCCTTGTCCAGCATGAGGTCGTAGGCGTAGACCTGCTCGGTGGGGTTGACGAAGTTGTGGCTGAACAGGCCCAGGTTGCCCTGGAAGCACATGATGCTGCCCCCGGCCGCCCAGGGCAGCGAGTACGGGGAGGCGCTGTCGTCCGGGTAGCCCTTGAAGGCAGCCCCCGTCGGGTTCCAGGTACCCCCGCTCGTGTCGTTCTCCTTGAGGCCGTAGAGGGCGGGCATGAAGGCGTGCGGCACGGCCGAGCTGAGGGCGGTCCTGAGCACGGTGAGGCCCAGCACCTTGGCATCGACGACGCCCGACCCCACCCCCCAGATCGCCCCGATGGCCCAGGCCGCAAGGGTCCCCAGGGCCCCGCCGAGCAGCCCGAACCCCAGACCCCCCAGCAGCCCGTACTCGAGGATGAGCTTCGCCAGGGGCACGAAGTTCGACGACTGCACGCCGTAGTCCTTGCGGTCCACGACGACTTTGACCAGCACCAACGTGCTCAGGAACGTGAACAGGCCGACGATGCCGTCGATCTGGCTGCGGTTGTCCGGCCGGTTGTCGGCGCTGGTCGAGTCGCCCACCGAGGGGTCGTAGTTGATGATCGTGAGCCACGACAGCAGGCCGTCGCGCAGCGCTCCACCGATGAGCCCGGCACCGATCATGTTGATGAGATCCGACAGGAACAGCAGGCCGTAGAAGGCCAGACCCTCGCCCGCCGTCGCGTTGGTGTGCAAACCCTGGAACGTGCCGGGGAAGTTGAAGGCCAGGAACGGCAGGGCCGTACCCAGGGCGAAGCCGCCGAAGCTGGAGGTCTTGCGCCGGATGAAGAATTTCCACGGCATCTGCTTGACGGCCTCGAAGACGGTCATGCCGGACACCTCCAGCAGCTCCAGGAGGTCGGTGACCGACACCATCCCGCCCTTGGTGATCGTGAGGCCCGACATCGAGACGATGTGCTGGAGGGCCTCGAGGGCGTCGATCACCCAGGCGGTGTGACGGGCGATGTCCTCCATCACCGGGGCCGAGACGCGCTTGAAGGTGTACCGGGGGTGGGGCCGGGCGACGCCGCCTGTGGTGACGTCGATGAGGTTGGGTAGCTGGTCCCAGGTGATGTCGGTCCCTGATTGGAGGAGGTTGTCGCCGAACCAGACCTGGGAGTCGCCGCCCACCCAGACGTCGCGCTTGGGGCGCCAGAGGTCCAGGAGGATCCACGAGCCGAACACCTTCTGCCAGTCGGTGCGGTTCTTGTCGCCGAGCAGCCAGCTCCCGTACCAGAGGTACTTCGACACCGTGTCGGGCGGCGGCACCGTCGTGGTGGTGGTGGTGGTGGGCGGGCTGCCCTCGCCCGCGCCGAGGCTGTGGGAGCCGAAGCCGGTGAAGGGCACGATCTTGGCCAGGTCGGTCGCCACGGTCAACCCGGCACCGAGTCCCTTGCCAACACAGGCAACCTTGTCGAGCGCGGCGGCGATGCCGCCGCCCTTCAGCTCGTCGAAGAGCGCGGAGGCGACCCGGTCGGCGCTCAGGTCCGGGAGGTGGGCCACCCCCTGGAGGCGAAGCTTGATCCGCTTGATGATGGCGACGACCGCCAGCCGGTTCTCCCGCACGGCGGCATCGGCCTCCGCCGGGATCGCCTCGAGGCGGGCGACGACGTCGTCGAAGAGCGACCATATCTCGGCTTCGATCGCGGCCGACGTGAGGCCGAGGTCGTTCTGGACGACATCGAGGATGGTCCCCACCCGGTCCCGCAGTGTCTGGATCGAAAGCCCCGCCGCGCCCTCGGCGAGCGTCGAGAGCAGGGTGACGGCGAAGTCCGCAACCTGCGGCACCCCGGGGCCGGCGCTGAGCGAGGAGCCAAGGGCCTGGAGCCGGTGGCTGAGCGGGCTGAGGAGGTCCTGGAGGCGGTGGATGGCGTGGTCGAAGCCCCCGCCGGCTCGCTGCACGAGGCGCAGGCCGAGGGGCTCGGCACAGGCCTCGAGGGTGCTCAGGATCGTGCCGCCCGACACCTTGTCGACGCTGATCTTGCCGATGAGGCTCAGCAGGTCGTCGAGCAGCGCCTCGTCCGAGGCGCCAGTCGCCGCCCGCTTCAGCCGCTGGGGCCGCAGGAGCAGCATGCCGGGGGCGCAGGTGGCCGTGCTCAAAACAGGCTCCCCACCGAGCCGCTCAGGGCGCCGCCGATCGCCCCCGCGACCTCGCCGGCGATGGCCATCGGGTTCAGGGACGGCACGGCGGCCAGCATGGCCTGGTAGGCCTTGTTGACCTTCTCG
>DASPZW010000319.1:0-3508 GCA_035636055.1 Actinomycetota bacterium | reverse complement strand
GTCAGCGCCTACTACTCGGTGGCCGTCCTCGTCCCCGACGCCCTCGGGGTCCTGGAGAACGTCGAGATCGGCCGCTGATGCGGGGGGTCACCGGCTCGGCGGCCGAGGTGGCCGGCCGCCAGCCCCCCCGGCTGCTCGATGCCGTCCGCGCCCCCGCCGACCTGCGGGGGCTGGACGGCGATGGCCTCAGGACGCTGGCCGCCGAGATCCGGCAGCTCATCGTCGAGACGGTCGCCGTGCGCGGTGGCCACCTCGGCTCCAACCTCGGGATCGTCGAGCTGACGCTTGCCCTGCACCGGGCGTTCGACTCCCCGCACGACATCCTGCTGTGGGACACCGGCCACCAGACCTACGTCCACAAGATCCTCACCGGTCGCCGCGCCCAGTTCGCCACCCTTCGCCAGCCGGGAGGGCTGGCCGGCTATCCCTCGAGGTCGGAGTCTGAGCACGACTGGGTGGAGAACAGCCACGCGTCGACCATCCTGTCCTACGCGCACGGCCTGGCAGCCGCCGTCGAGCGCGGCCCCGACCCCCGCCGCCGGATCGTGGCCGTGGTCGGGGACGGTTCGCTGACCGGTGGGATGGCGTACGAAGGGCTGAACAACCTGGGCCACGCCGGGAGCAGGGTGGTCATCGTCCTCAACGACAACGGGCGGTCCTATGCGCCCACGGTGTCCCGGTTGTCGCAGAGCTGGACGGGGCTGCGCCCCCACGGGCTCAAGCCCATCCGCTCCCCCTGGGAGTACGAGGGGGAGTCTGACGCCGCCAACCCCGCCGGCCACCCGGCCCCCTTCTTCCAGAGCCTCGGTGTCCGCTACACCGGTCCGTTCGACGGCCACGACGTCCTCGGTGTGGAACGAGCCCTGCGGGAAGCGGCGGACTGCGAGGGCCCCATCCTGGTCCACGTGCTCACCCGCAAGGGCCGCGGGTACTCGCCGGCCGAGCGCGACGAGGAGAAGTGCCTCCACGACGTCGCGGCCTTCGACCCGGCGGCGGGCCCGACCGTGGCGGAGCGGGCCCTGGCGGGCTACACCCGGGCCTTCAGCGAGGCCATGGTCGGCATCGGGGAGCAGGACCCGCGGGTGGTGGCCATCACCGCCGCCATGGCGGGGCCGACGGGGCTGCGCGCTTTCGGAGCCCGCTGGCCCCGGCGCCTCTTCGATGTCGGGATCGGCGAGCAGCAGGCGGTCACCTCGGCGGCTGGGATGGCGATGGGCGGGCTCAAGCCGGTGGTGGCCCTGTATTCGACCTTCTTCAGCCGGGCGTTCGACCAGGCGAACCTCGATGTCGGCCTCCATGGACTGCCCGTGGTCTTCGCCCTCGACCGGGCGGGCATCACCGGTGACGACGGTCCGAGCCATCACGGGATCCTGGACCTCTCCCTCTGCCTGAAGATCGCCGGCCTGACGATCCTTGCCCCATCGACCACGGGCGAGCTGGCCGTCATGCTGCGCACCGCCCTGGAGCTCGAAGGTCCTGCCGCGATCCGCTACCCAAAGGGACTGGACGGGGCAACGCCGGCAGTTGCCCAGGACACCGCGGTGGGGTCCGGCCTCTCGGCCCGCAGGGTCCTGGAGGGCGGGCGCGACGTGTGCCTCCTGGCGGTGGGCAAGATGCTCCACGCAGCTCGCGGGGCTGCGGCGTTGCTCGCCGCCGAGGGGATCCGTCCCACGGTGTGGGACGTGCGTGCGGTCCGGCCACTGGACCCGGTCATGCTGGCCGACGCGGCGGGCCACGACCTGGTGGTCACGCTGGAGGACGGCATCCGGGTCGGTGGCGCGGGAACCTTCATCGCCGAATGCCTTGCGGAAGGCCGGCGCCACCGCCAGGTCCGGCCGGTGCTCACCCTGGGGGTCCCCACCGCCTACATCCCCCACGGCAAGTCGGCCGCCATCCTCTCGCAGCTCGGGCTCGACGCCGCCGGCGTGGCCGCTGCCACCCTGGCCGCCCTGCGTGGAGCTTAGGAAGGCCATCCTTCGTTCACCGGGGGACGGGACCTACGAGAGGGTACGGGAATCCTGGTTCGGTCCCCCCAACTGATTGATCACTCCCACCCCTTGGCGACGCCTGCGTGGAGGGCCGTGACCAGGGCGTCGATCTCCTCCCGCGTGTTGTAGAGGGCGACGGAGGCCCGAACCGCTGCCTCGAGCCCGAAGCGGCGGAGCAGGGGCTGCGCGCAGTGGTGTCCCGCCCGGACCGCAATCCCCTCCCGGTCGAGGAAGGCGCCGATGCGCTCGGCCGGTACGCCGGGGATGGTGAACGGCAGCGCGCTCATTCGGCCCGGTCCGGCGGCGAGGTGCCGGAGACCAGGTACGCCGGCCAGCGACTCGGTGGCGTGGGCCATGAGCTGCTGCTCGTGCGCGGCGATGGTCTCCAGCCCGAGCGACTGCATGTAGTCGATAGCGGCGCCGAGACCGACCGCCCCGGCAAGGTGGCCGGTGCCGGCCTCGAACTTCACCGGCACCGCTGCGTAGGTCGTCTTCTCGAAGGCCACCCGGTCGATCATGCTCCCGCCGCCCTGCCAGGGCGGCATCTGCTCCAGCAGCTCGCGCTTGCCGTACAAGGCGCCGATGCCGGTCGGCCCGAAGAGCTTGTGGCCCGAGAGGACGAAGAAGTCGGCGTCGAGGGCGCCCACGTTGACGGGCATGTGTTGGACCGCCTGCGCACCGTCCACGAGGACCTTGGCGCCCACGGCGTGCGCCATGCCTACGATGCTGGGGAGCGGCGTCACGGTGCCGATGACGTTCGACACCGCGGTGACGGCCACCAGGCGCGTCCGAGAGCTCAGGAGCTTGGCGTACTCGTCGAGCAGGAGCTCGCCGCCGTCGCTGACCGGGACGACCCTGAGCTGGGCCTCGTTCGCCTCGCAGAGCATCTGCCAGGGAACGATGTTCGAGTGGTGCTCCAGGGTGGTGACGATCACCTCGTCACCCCGTCCCACGAAGCGCCGCCCGTAGGTCTGGGCGACGAGGTTGATCCCCTCGGTCGCGCCGCGCACCCAGACGATCTCCTCCGGTGAGCCTGCCCCAATGAAGGCACGCACCTTGCCGCGTGCTTCCTCGTATGCCTCGGTCGCCCGCTTGGCCAGGGCGTGAGCGCCGCGATGGACGTTGGAGTTGTCGTGCTCGTAGAAGCGGGCCACGGTGTCGATGACCACCTGCGGCTTGTGCGTGGTGGCCGCGTTGTCCAGCCACACGAGCGGCTTCCCGTTGACCGACTGATGCAGGGCAGGAAAGTCCCGGCGGGCGGCGGCCAGCCTGGCCCCCACGCCGGTCTGCGGAGCCTCGGGTGCGGCTGGAGGCTCCGGTGGAGGTTCCGGCAGGAAGTAGTAGGCCGGACTGTCGAAGGTGGTGATCCCCTCGTCGTGGACCAGGTCGAGGGCCGGGGGCACGACCTCGAGGGGCGGCGCCATGACGGCGCCGCCGAATGCCCGGGGCGCCGGGGCGGGTGGCAATGGGGCGGGTAGCAATGGGGCGGGCGGCAATGGGGCGGGCGGCAATGGGGCGGG
>DASPZW010000318.1:0-4248 GCA_035636055.1 Actinomycetota bacterium | reverse complement strand
GGGTCGGCGCCGGGGTCGAGCGGCGCCTCGGCCGGGCAATGATCCCCAGCCGAGGACGTCGGGCCCCCCGCCGACGGCGACAACGTGGACGCCACCGCAGGGGGGCTGACCTCCTGGGTGGCCCCCGCGCTCGCGGGGCCGCCCTGCGGATGAGCCCCGCGCGCGCACGCGGCAAGCGCCATGAGCGCCGCAAGGCTGAGGAGGAAGGGCCCGAAACCAACCTTCATCACGTTCCAAATCAGTATGGCCCGTTGCTCTGGTCGCCCAAAATGGCTGCCGCACAATTTCTTCCCGCCGCCCCCATCACGCAGCCACCTGGCCGGGCCCCCGAGCCGCCGAGGTAGAGCCCGGGCACGGGTGTCCGGTAGCCGAAGCGGGCACCGAAGGACTGGTCGGGGAGCATCGAGCCGTGGAAGATGTCGCCCCCGCTCAGCCCGAAGCGGCGCTCGAGGTCGGCGGGGCCGAGCACCTGCGAGCCCACGACGGCGCCGGGCAGGTTCGGTGCGTACCCACCGAGCGTCCCCAGGGCCGAGGCGAGCGCCTGCCCATGGTCGAGGTCGGCGGATGCGGGTGCCCACTGGGTGAACGCCGACGCGACGTGGCAGCCCGGTGGGGCCAGCGACGCATCGACCGCGCTCTGGAGGAACACCTCCATGAACGGGTGCGAGGACATGGCCCCCGCGGCCGACTCCTCCCATGCTCGGTGCAGGTAGTCGATGGAGGGCGAGATCTCCAGCGTCCCAACGTGGTGAGGTCCTCGTCCCGGCCGGGCTGCATAGTCGGGCAGCTCCGACAGGGCAAGGTTGACCTTCACGACCGCGCCGTCCATCCGCCACGCTCGCACCCTGGCCTCGAAGTCGCCGTCCAGCGTGCCGGCGGGGACCAGGGAGAGGAACGTCCGGCGCGGATCGGCGTTGGAGACCACCACCGGGGCCCGCAGCTCCTCCCCGCCGGCCAGCGCCACCCCCGCGGCCCGGCTCCCCTCGACCAGCACCGAGGCGACCTCGGCGCCCGTCCGGATCGTGACCCCCGATGCGGCGGCCGCCTCGGCGAGGCTGGCGGTCACCGACCCCATCCCGCCTTCCACGTACGCCCACGTGCCGTCGGCCCCCACGAGCTCCCCGCCGAGCTGGTGGTACGTCATGATCCATGCCGTCCCCGGATGCCGCGGGGAGGCGGCGGTGCCGATGATGCCCTGCGACGCGAAGGCACCCCGGACCTCGTCCGACTCGAAGAACGCCGACACACACTCGGCCGCGCTGCCCGCCACGGCAAGGCGCCACAGCTCGGAGCGGCCGCGCCGGGCGAGCGCTGCCTCGATCTCCCGCGGCGCCGGAGGATCCGGGGTTTCCACGAGTGGGCGGAAGACCCCCACGACCTCCTCCCAGAAGGCGCTCCAGCGTGGATAGGCGTCGCCGTCCGGGCGATGCAGCCTGGCCAGCTCGCCGGCGGTGCGGGCGGCATCCCGCCAGACGAAGAACGAGCGGGTGTCGGGCAGCGGGACGAAGAGTTGCGGGTCCTTGGGACGCAGCCGCAGGCCGAGGCCCGGCAGGCCCAGATCCGCCGCGATGTCCGGCCGCAGCAGGCTGAGCGAGTACGAGGCGGTGGAGACGGAGAACCCGGGGGTGAACTCCTCGGTGACGGCGGCCCCCCCGACGACCGGGGACCGCTCCAGCACCATCACCCGGAGGCCGGCCCGGGCCAGGTAGCACGCAGCGATGAGGCCGTTGTGGCCAGCCCCGATCACGACGGCGTCCGCGGTGTCCATGTCCATAGTCTTCTCCACCCCCCGAACCCCAACGGTATATATACAGGACCTCCCCCAGCCCCAAGGAGCGGCCATGGCGATCCGGGCACCCGCACTCCCGACCAACGCGGTCTGGCTCAACGTCGAGCGGCCGCTGACGACCGAGGACCTCCGCAGCAGGATCGTCCTCCTCGACTTCTGGACCTTCGGCTGAATCAACTGCATCCACACGCTGCCCGTGCTGGCGGCCATCGACCGGGAGCTCGACGACGAGGCGTTCGCCGTCGTCGGCGTCCACTCCCCGAAGTTCCCCGCCCAGCGGGACCCGCAGCTGGTGGCGGCCGCGGTCCAGCGGCTCGGCGTCACCCATCCGCAGATCCTTGACCCCGAGATGGCGATCACCAGCAGCTACGGCGTCCGGGGCTGGCCGACGATGGTCGTGGTCGGCCCTGACGGGTACGTCCTGGCCACGCTCCCCGGTGAGCCGGAACCCCAGGGCCTCCTCCTCGCACTCCGGCAGGTGCTCGGCCAGGCAAGGGCGCAGGGTCTGCTCAACCCCCGCCCGCTCCCGCTGCGCCCGGTGTCCCAGGACCCGCACCGGTTCCGCTTCCCGGGTGCGGTCGCCGCAGGGGCGGGGCGGCTCTTCGTCGCGGACACCGGCCACAACGAGGTGGCCGCCCTGGAATCGGATGGGGCGGGCCCGGAGCGGCTTGGCGCCGGCCTGCTGGACCACCCCAACGGGATGGCGGTGGCCGGTAGGACGCTCTACGTCGCCAGCACGGGCGACCATTCCATCCGGGCAGTGGACCTCCCCACCGCAGCGGTCACGACGGTGGCCGGGCCCCCGTTGCGGTCCCCCTGGGGCCTGGCCTGGGACGGGCGCCGGCTCTTCATCGCCAATGCCGGCACGCACGAGATCTGGACCTGGGACCCGGCCACGGGGCACGCCACTCCCTTTGCCGGCATCGGCGTCGAGGGAGGCCGGGACGGCGATGCCCGGGAGGCGTTATTCGCCCAGCCGAGCGGCCTCGCCCTCATGGACGGCGTCCTCTACGTCGCCGACGCCGAGACGTCCAGCATCCGTGCTATCTCCGACCTCGATGGCACCCCCCGGGTCCGCACCGTCTGCGGCGCCGGCGACCTGTTCGGCTTCGGCGACCGGGACGGAGCGGGTCCGGGGGCGGAGCTCCAGCACCCCATTGGTCTCGCCGCCGGCGACGCCGTCCTGTACGTGGCGGACACCTTCAACCACAAGATCCGTCGGGTGGACCCGGTGAGCGGCAGCTGCCGGACCACATTCGGCGGTGGCGGCTCCGAACTCGACCCCGATCCCTACCCGGGCAGTGTGCTGGCTCCGGCCGAGCCGAACCGGCCGGCGTTCCTCGAACCGGAAGGGCTTGCCTACCGGCGCGGCGAGTTGATCGTCGCGGACACCGGCAACCACCGGGTCCTCGCCGTCCGAGTCGAGACCGGCGAGCGCCGCGTCCTGTAGCGCAGGCCGCTAGTCCGCCGAGCCATTCGGCGACGCAGACCCGTTGCCCCCCGGGAACGTGCTGATCACCTTGCCGTCCGACTGGACGATCAGCATCGAGGCGGGGCTGGAGATGGGGATCTTGGAGCGCTCCAGGACGTCCTTCACCTGGTGGCGGTATGCCCGGGCCACGGTCGCCCGGCCCCCCGGGACGGTCTTGATCGCCACGCGGATGGTCACCTGCGATTCGGTCATCGCCTGCGCGCCGAGGATCGAGGGTGCCTCGAGCACGAGACTGGAAACCTCCTCGTCGGCCATGAGGGCCTCGCCGGCGACCGTGAAAGCCTCGCGCACCTGGGTCAGGTCGGCCTCCAGGGCGACCCCCACGTCCACCACGGCCCTGGCCCACCCGGCCGAGGAGTTGGAGACGCGCTGGATCGTCCCGTTGGCGATGTTGTGCAACGTCCCGTCTTCCGAGCGCAGCGAGGTCATCCGCAGCGTGAAGCGCTCGACCGTGCCCGTGACCTGGCCGATCTCGACGACGTCACCGATCGCGTACTGGTCCTCGAACAGGACGAAGAAACCGGTGAGGAAGTCCCGCACCAGGCTCTGCGCCCCGAACCCCAGGGCCACGCCCACGACGCTGGCGCTGGCGATGAGCGGTGTCAGGTTGAGCCCCAGTTCGCCCAGGACGAGCATGGCGGCGATGACCCACGCCACCATGGTGACGACGCTGCGACTCACCTCCGCGAGCGTCTTCGAGCGGGCGGGGCTGCGCCCCGCCTGGGCGTCCTCGGTGCGCAACCGCTGCTCGAGGCGCGCGAGCAGCCTGTGCCCCGCTCTCGACAGCAGGTACGTGCTGACCACGATGATGACGATGCGAACGCCGTGCGAAAGGCTCCAGCGCAGCGCCGACTCGCCCAGGCCGTGTGGTCCGAGCAGCCTCGGGATCGTCAGCGCAAGGAAGCCGTGGGGCCCCCCTGGGTAGGCACTGGGGTAGGAGGTTGGGGATCGTGCTCGGTGCATTGCG
>DASPZW010000317.1:0-3488 GCA_035636055.1 Actinomycetota bacterium | reverse complement strand
GCGGTAGTCGGCGGCACCGGCGGGGGCGCCGACCTCCACCACCGGTGTGGCCCCGGCCCGCGCGAGCGCACGCCGCAGCAGCGCCGCGCCGTCGGCCCCGTCCGCCGTGTCGTCGTGGACGACGGCCAGCCGCAGCCCCTTGCCCGCGAGGTACGCGGCAAGGCGCCCGGCGAGGGCATCGTTGGGGGGGGCGAGCCGGAACACGTTGGGGAGGGCAGCGGGATTCACGAGGTTCGTGGTGCCGTCGAAGTAGACGAGCAGCGGGACCCCGGCCCCCGCCGCCGCGCCCGCGGTTGCGGTCACGGTCGAGCCGTCGTCGATCACGGCCACCGCCTTCTCGGCGACCGCCTTCCGGACGTTGGCCAGCGCCTGGCTGGGGGAGCCGTTGGTGTCGGCCGTGCGGATCTTGAGGCGGTAGGTCTTGCCGGCGACCCGGACGCCGGTTCGGTTGTTGATCTGGTCCGCAGCGAGCTGGGCCCCCTGCTGGCCCGCCCGGCCCACCCATCGCGACGAGGCGAACGGGGCGTTGACGTAGATCACGACCGAGCCCGCGCCCGATCCCGGGAGTGAGCAGGCGGCTGGGGCCCCGCACAAGACCAGTGCGAGGACCAGCGCGGACACGAACCTCAAGGCCCCCGCAGCGTACCGGCCGTTGAAGGAATCGTCCCTCCTCGTCCGGGCCGGCGGCGGGCACAATACGCCGGTGATCCGGCGACGGCGGTGGCTCAACCGCAACGTGGTGGCCATCGGCGTCTCGTCGCTCATGGCGGACGCCAACTACGAGATGGTGCTGTCGGTCCTGCCCCTGTTCCTCATCCTCGGCCTGGGGGCCCCCGTGTACGCCCTGGGGCTCGTTGAGGGCGTGGCCGACGGGGCCGCCGCCGCCTTCAAGTTCGCCTCGGGCTTCTACAGCGACCGCATCCGGCACCGCAAGCCACTGGGGGCCGCCGGCTACGCCGTGACCGCCGGTGGGCTCGGGCTGCTCGGCGCCGTCACGACGTGGC
This sequence comes from Actinomycetota bacterium, assembly GCA_035636055.1. GTDB lineage: Bacteria > Actinomycetota > CADDZG01 > JAHWKV01 > JAOPZY01 > JAOPZY01. The sequence goes on along the minus strand of DASPZW010000317.1, from coordinate 2,484 downwards.
CGCAGGTCCTGCTGGGCCGGACGGTCGCCTGGATCGGGCGCGGGGCACGCCAGCCCATCCGCTCCGCCATGCTGGCGGGCTCCGTCGAGGAGGAGGACCTCGGCAAGGCCTTCGGTTTCCACCAGGCCATGGACACCGTCGGGGCGGTGATCGGCCCCGCCATCGCGTTCTGGCTGATTTCGACCGGCCACCTGTACCGGGATGTGTTCGGCGTCGCGATCGTCCCGGGGGTGCTCGCCTTCGTCTGCTTCGCCGTGCTCACCCGGGACCCCCGGACGTCGCCTCCCAAGCGGGCGATGACGTGGCAGCCGCTGCCGGCGACGTTCTGGCGACTGCTCGTCGCGGTCGCCGTCTTCGGGATCGCGGACTTCGCCCCGACGTTCATGACGCTGCGGGCCGCCGAAATGATCCAGGTGCAGGCGGGCGAGCACGCAGCGGTGCTCTCGGCCATCGGCTTCTACGTCGGCATGAACGTCATCGGCTCCCTCGTGGCCTACCCGGCCGGCTGGGTCTGCGACCGCCTCGGCAAGCCGCCGGTGCTGGCGGCGGGCTACGGGCTGTTCGGCGCTGCCTGCCTCCTGGGTGCGATCGGCCACGGGACCCTGGGCGTGGTGGCCTTCCTGCTGCCGGCGGGCGCCTACGGGCCGCTGGTGAAGGCCACCGAGGAGTCCTTCGTGGGCTCCCTCGTCGAGGACCGGCTCCGCGGGACGGCCTACGGCGTGCTGCACGCCGTCAACGGGTTGGGGGACCTCGTCTCCAGCGTGGCGGTGGGACTCCTGTGGTCCCACAGCGGCCCCCGGCTTGCACTCTCGTACGGCGGGGTGCTCGCCCTGGCCGCTGCCGGTTTGCTCCTTGTGATGACCTTGCGGGTCCCAAAAGCCCGCTGGCGGGGTCCCAAAAGCCCGGTTAAAGAACCTTAACTAGCTTTTTGGGTTCTGGAGTGGCTAAATAGGACAGTGTCGTGGGAGAGTGAGCGTGATCGGAAGGAGTCGGGGGATGGGGGTCAGCGCAGGGAAGCCGGGGGAGTCTCCCAAGGTACTGCGGAGTCGCTTCTGGGCCGAGATCGGGCTGGGCCTTGCCAGTGCCCTGTTCGCGGTCCTGACGCTGCTCTGGAGAGACTGGGTCGAGATCGTCTTCCGCGTGGATCCCGACCATCACAGCGGCTCGCTGGAGTGGACCATCGTGGCTGCCGCTGTGGCGGTCACGCTCATTACCTTTGCAGCAGCCCGCTTCGAGTGGCGCAGGGCGTCCACGGGGGCGGCCACCGCTTCGGCGTAACCCGGGGGGGTTCCGCGTTCGGGCGATTGTCCCGGGGTCTGGGGGGACCCCGGGACCGCCTGAACACCGCGCGAGCCTGAACACTGCAGCAGCCCGTTTGTCAGAATGACCGGCATGGAGACCCTGCGGGGCTCGCTGCTCCTTGCCGGCGGCGGACTCTTCGACCCGAACTTCCGGCGAGCCGTCGTCCTGGTCGCCGAGCACGGCGAAGAAGGTGCGCTGGGCCTGGTGCTTAACCGGCCGGCAACGATCCGGGTCCAGGACGCCGCCCCCCTGCTGGCGGGCCTCGTGGAGCCGGAAGCCCCGCTGTTCTTTGGCGGCCCCGTCCAGCGTGAGGCGGTCCTCGTCCTGGCCGAGTTCAGCGAGGCTGCACTCGCCGACCGGCCGGTCGTGGGCTCGATCGGCTTCGCCGATCCCGACCTGGAACCCGACCTGGTGCAGGGCATCATCCGGGCCCGGGTCTTCGCCGGCTATGCCGGCTGGGGGCCGGGGCAGCTCGAAGGCGAGATGGGGGAGTCCGCCTGGATCGTGGAGCCTGCCCGTCCCGACGACGTGTTCTCCCCCGACCCGGAACGCCTGTGGATGTCGGTCCTGCGCCGCAAGGGTGGCGAGTACCGCATGCTCTCGCTGATGCCGGACGATCCCTCGTCGAACTGAGCCTCCACCCCGTGCGCCGCCTCAGCGGTCAGGATGGCGGATTCCTCAGCCTCGAGCTGCCCGAGCAGCCCATGCAGACGATGGTGCTGGCGAAGCTGGCGCCCGGTCGGTCCGCACCCCTGACCACCGGGGAGGTGGCCTCCCTCCTCGCCGCCAGGCTTGACCTGCTGCCGGCGTTCCGGCTTCGGGTCGTCGGCGTTCCCTTGGGGATCAGCCACCCGGTGTTCGTCGAGGACGGCGGCTTCGACGTGGCGCAGCACGTGCGCCATGCCGTCGTGGCCGAGCCTGGCGGGGACGGGGAGCTCGACCGGCTCTGCGCGGAGCTGGCCGCCCGGCCACTGGACCGGAGCCGGCCGCTGTGGCAGATCACCCTGGTCGACGGTCTGGCCCGCGCCCGCCAGGGGCTCGTCCTGGAGATCCACCACGCCCTGATGGACGGCTTCGCCACGCTCACCACGCTGGCCCGGATCTTCTCGGAGCCGCCGTCGCCCGACGCGGTCGTGTGGCGCCCCGAACGGGTGCCGAACCGCCTCCGCCTGCTCGGCGGCG
>DASPZW010000316.1:0-2830 GCA_035636055.1 Actinomycetota bacterium | reverse complement strand
TGCCGATGCTGATGCGCCGCCACCTGGTCATCGTGGCATCGGTGGCAGACCCTGCCGTCGAAGCCGAGGCGACCCTCGTGCCCACCACGAGCGAGGATGCCTACGGGAAAGCGGCCGCCGCCTCGTCGATCGCCGCCCGAGCGGACGCCGCATCCCGGCTCGTCGGGATGGGCGCCGCCGTGGTGGACCGTCCCCCAGAGGATCTCGCCGGGGCGCTCGCCGATCAGTACCTGAGGATCAAGGCCCTGGGGAAGCTGTGAGCGTCGCGGAGGGGACCAGCGGTTTGTGGCGCCGCAGCACTCCCAAGGGAACGAAGACCAGGACGATGTAGATCGTGGCGACGACTACGCCGAGGGTGATGGAGAAGACCGGGTTGACGCCCGACGGCGTGATGAAGCCCTCGATGAGGGCCGCCACGCCGAAGGCGGGGATCACGCCGAGCACCACGAAGATCGCGTCCCGGGCCTCCGCAACCAGGGACTGGCCGCGCGAGCGGTCGCCGGGTTCGATCACGCTCCAGCCCATCCGCAGCCCCGCCCCGGCAGCGATGCAGATGGCCGTCAGCTCCAGGAGGCCGTGGGGCAGGATCAGCGGCCAGAACACCCCGGCCTTCCCAGCCGATTGGTAGGCACCGGCAAGCGAGCCCAGCACCACGGCGTTCTGGGCCACGAAGTAGACGCTGCCGATGCCCAGGAGGATCCCGCTGACGAAGGAGAACACCGCCACCTGGACGTTGTTGACGAAGATGAAGGTCGAAAGGCCCGCCGGGGCGACGCCCAGGTCGGGGCGGTGGCCGCCGGCCCGGCTGATCGCGTCCCGCGCGAGCGGGGGCAGCAGGCCCGCCTGGGCCTCCCGTGACCCCGCCACCCAGACGTCCACAACCCCCGCGACCACCACCATGATCGCGGCGGCGACAAGGACGAAGGGCAGCGTCCGGCGGGCGGCTTCCCGGTAACGGGGGCCGAAGAGGCGCAGCACTTCGCGCCAGCTCCGGGCCTTCGACCCGTAGAGCGCGGTGTGGGCGACGCCGACGACACGGTTGAGGTAGGCCTCGAGGCGGGGGTCCTTGTAGCGGGTCCGCGCCTCCGCCAGGTGCGCCGAGGCCCGCAGGTACAGGCGGACCAGGTCGTCGATCTCCGGGCCGGTTCGCTTGGCCAGGCCCCCGCTGCCTCTGGCGCAGGCCCGTTCCAGCCGTTCCCATTCCGGCCGATAATGCTGGATGAAGGAGTCGACGTCCATAGGCTCCAAGCTTTCCTACGGGCCGAACGGGCTGGTCCTTGACCCGGACGAACGAACGGATCGATCGTGAGTACCGAGACGAACTCTATCGTCACGCCGGAGGCGGTTGCGGTGACCGTCGACATCGCCGAGCTCGGCTCCCGGGTGGGGGCCGGGCTGATCGACGGGCTCATCCTCGGGGCCCTGCTGATGGTGGTCAGCATCCTCACCGGCGTCGCGTCCGCCCTCGGTTTCCTTGCCCTGGGCTCGGGACTCGCCGGCGCGCTCTATACCGCGTTCATCCTGCTGCTGATCTGGGGCTACTTCCCCTTCTTCGAGGAGATCTGGAGCGGGCGGACGCCAGGCAAGCGGGCATTCGGCCTCCGGGTGATCCAGACGGATGGCCAGCCCGCAGGGCTGGGGCCCGTCCTGCTGCGCAACCTCATCCGGCCGCTCGACGTGGGCGTGGCGATGGTCGGCCTGTTCTTCATGCTGCTCACCCCCCGCCGCCAGCGGCTCGGCGACCTTGCCGCCGGCACCATCGTCGTCCGGCAGCCGAAGGTGGATCAGCCTGCCCCGGTGGCCCTCGGTATCGCGCCGGGCACGGAACTGCCCCCGCTCGACACCACGCTGCTGACCGAGACCGAGTACGGCCTGATCCGGTCGTTCCTGGAGCGCCGCTGGCAGCTCGATCCCCCCGCGCGGATGGCGCTCGGCAATGAACTCGGCAACCTGGCGTGGTCGAGGGTGCCGGGCGCCCAAGCGTACGTGTGGGGGCCGGAGGTGCTCCTCGAGGCCGTGCTGGTGACGGTGCAGCGCCGCTACCGGGAACAGGACCCCGGGTCTGGTGCCTGGGCGAGCCTGGCGTCGCCGGGGTCTGTGCCGCAACCGGCGATCACCGCACCACCCCGGTCGCCGTTCGAGAATCCGCCGATCTAGCGGCGCTGACGATCCGTCAGCGGCTGGCGCAGCCGCAGCTTCCGCCGCAGCAGCCGCCACCGCCACCCGACGGGGCGGGCCCCGCCGACGAGCCCCGGCCGATGCCGGCGATGACCGAGATCAGCCGCCGCGTCTGTGCCGCGTGGCACATCGGGCAGGCGACGCTGTCGGCCTTGGCGCTTGGCGTGATGGCCTCGAAGCGGGCCTCGCACTCGTGGCAGAGGTACTCGTGAAGTGGCATCTCGCCTCGATTGTAGCCTGCCGGGCCTGGTGGGGCCTGGCCGGTCGGCGGTGGGGCCTGGCCGGTCGGCGGTGGGGCCTGGCGGCGGCGGGCTACGGCGAGACGACCACCGTGAGCGAATACCTCGACGCCGTCGCGGCGGGCGAGCCCGGCCCCTGCTCGATCACCGAGAACGTGGTGGTCCCGGGTGCCTTCGCCTGGAACACCCACTTGTGCGTGCCGCTCGCCCCGACGGTCCCCGTGGGCACGTTCGTCGGCGCGAGCGACTGGTCACTGAGCACGGCGAGGATCGCTGGATCGGGGGTGGTCTGGAACACCCACCTGAACCCGCCGTCGGTCGACTCGGGGAGGCGGAGGCTCGTGAACTGGCCCGCCTTGATGGTCTTGGTGGCGCCGCTGGCTTCGGAAACCTCGACGGTGGGCGTCACCGAG
>DASPZW010000315.1:0-3078 GCA_035636055.1 Actinomycetota bacterium | reverse complement strand
ACAGGGATCGCCAGCACGGTCGCCGGCGCCTTCGCGGACGCATGGGCCTCCATCAGCCGCTCGATGGGGAGGTCGGTCGCGATATCGGCGTTGGCCACGAGGAACGACGTGGTGAGTCCATCGGCGATCGGCCGGAGCGCCCCCGCCGTGCCCAGGGCCATCGCTCGCTCGTGCGAGACCTCGATCCGCATGTCCCGCTGGAGGGCCTGCCGGGCGACGACCCGGTCGATGGCCTCGTAGTCGGCGTGGGCGTTGACCCAGACCCGTTCGAGCCCGGCGCGTTGCAGCCCCGACAGCACCCAGGCCAGCTGGGGCGTGTCCAGGGTCGGGACCAGGGCCTTCGGCAGCTCCGCGCTGAGCGGCGCCATCCGGGTTCCCCGGCCCGCTGCGAGCACTACGCCGAGCATACGGTGCGCCGTCGAGGTTCGAAACGATGGATGCTCGCCGCTCCCCCCCGAGGGTGTGCCGCCGCCTGCGGCCTTGGCGCGCATCTTACATGGGTGTCTTACACGGGTGTCGGTTGCAGGTTGCCAGCCCTTGCCGCCGCCCGGTACGATGGCGCCCGCCTGGTGCCCTCCCGATTCATCCCGATTCATCCCGATTCATCCCGACGAGGAGACGGGCCGAAGGCAGGAGGGACTTCGAGCGTGCCCAGCGTCCGCACGTGTTTGCTCGCCGCCACAGCTGCCACCGTGGTGCTCTTCGTGGCGCTCGCGGTGGCGCCCGCAAGCGCCCAGCTCGTCCCGTTCCCGGTGCCGCTCGTGCCCGGCCTGATCGGGCCGTCACCCACCGCAGGCCCGCCCCCGGCGGCGCCTGCCGCTCCCCCCACGACCTCGACGCCGCAGGCCACGAGCAGGTCCTCGGGCAGCCGTGGCTCGTCCGCCTCCCTGACGAAGAAGCCCTTGCCGGCCAAGGCCGCCAGCACCGCGCCCGGTGCCTCGGTGCGGATCCCGTCGTTCACCCGGACCGGCCCGGCGTCGACCGCGGCCCTGATCTCGGACGTAGCGCCCCTCGTCGGCGACGGGATGTCCGCACGGGAGGCGCTGATCCGCGCCGGCCCGCCGTTCCCCGTGGCCGGGATGGCGAAGTACTCGGACGACTTCCTCACGCCCCGACTCGTGCCCTACCCGCACCTGCACCAGGGGACCGATATCTTCGCCGACTTCGGGACCCCCATCGTGGCGTCGGGGGCGGGCAAGGTGACCCAGCGCGACGATGCGGCGGCCGGAGGCCTGGAGATGTGGGTGGCGGGCGACGACGGCGTCAACTACTACTACGCCCATCTGCTCTCGTTCTCCGATGCCGCCACGGTCGGAGGCAGCGTCGCGGCGGGCACCGTGCTCGGCTACGTTGGCAACACCGGCGACGCCGTCGGCGGACCGGCACACCTGCACTTCGAGATCCACCCGGCGCAGCCGGGCCGGGACAGGACGCTCGCCGCGGGGGTGCCGATCGCCGGGGTCCCCGCATCGCCCTCGGGGTCGATCAACCCCAAGCCCATCCTCGACGCCTGGCTGGCCCAGGCCGAGCAGCACGCCCAGGCGATGGCGGCCACGTCGACCACGAAGCCGGGCATCGCCGAGCCCCCGGCCGACCTCACCCTGGCCGGGCGCAGCGGCAAACCTGCGGAGCTGGTGTGGTTCTCGGTCTTCGAGCCGTCGCTCGGTGCCCTCGGCCTTGCCCGCCAGGCTGCGGACTCGGCGGGCGCCGCCCCGCCGGCTGCCTCGTCCGACGCCGAGGCCGCTGAGGTGCAACGGAGGGCCGAGATCGACCTGGCGGTGCGGACGCCCTACGTCCACCTCGGCGAACTCGCCGGCAACGCCTCCGGCTCGCCAATGGACCAGTTGCTGGACCTCAGCTCACCGCACTAACGCTGCGACCCCCGCGCGGTGCGGCTCGATCACTACGGGAACGTGGCCTTCGACTCCCTCCGAGCGGGCGGTCCGGCCGCGGCCTCAGAGGTCTGCTAAAAAAGTGCTGTTCTACGTACCAAAACTTCCACGCCTTTTCGGCATCGGCCCTCTACCACTAGCTGGAAGGCCCGGAGCCTCAGCGGTAGTTCGTGAACTGCAGCGGGATCCCGAAGTCCTCGCCTTTGAGGGCCTTGATCACGGCCTGGAGGTCGTCCCGGGACTTGGCGGTGACCCGGAGGCTGTCGCCCTGCACCTGGCTCTGGACCTTGACCGGCAGCCCCTTGATGAACTTGTTCATCGCCCGGGCCTTGTCCTCGTCGATGCCCTTCACCAGCGTGATCTTCTGCTTGTAGGTGCTGCCGGCCGCCGGCTCGATCTTGCCCTCCTGGAGGGCCTTGAGCGACACGTCGCGGCGAACCATCTTGTCCTTCAGCACCTCGGCCGCCGCCTGGACCCTACCCTCCGAGTTCGCATGGATCTCGATGGCGAGGTCGCCATCGTGGGTGATGTCGGTGCCGGTGTTCTTGAAGTCGAAGCGGGTGCCGATCTCCCTCCGGGCCTGGTCCAAGGCGTTCCGGACCTCCTGGGCGTCGATCTCGCTCACCACATCGAAAGACGACTGTGCCAATGCAGCAACCTCCCTATGCGTTGCCCTTATCCTAGTCAGACAGGCGTTGCGGTAACCTGCATCGCTTCACCGGTGGGGTACCCAAGTGGCCAAAGGGAGCGGTCTGTAAAATCGTTGGCTCAGCCTTCCAAGGTTCGAATCCTTGCCCCACCACCTAGCGCCTGCACCTTTTGTCTCTGAGCCCGAGCGGGGACGAGAGGTCCCTGGGTCTTTTGGGGAGAATGCGCGGACCGTGGCCGCCACGACCTGCCGGGCCCAGGTCGAGGAAGAGGCAGGTTGTGCCCAACCATGAAGCCCCGTTTGACTTGGTGGTGGTCGACGAAAACAGGATCTGTTCCTCCGGGGACTGGCACCCTGAGCGAAGCGCACGCGTCCCCGGACACTGCTCGCGCACCTGTGCAGTTGGCACTGCGAGACGCCCTGATTGTTACCGAATATACGAGCGTGCGACAAGAATGGCTCGAAGCCAGAAGCGCTCAGCACCAAACACTGCAGTGGACACTCGCGGCGATAGGAGTCGTTCTCGCAGCCACTCTG
>DASPZW010000314.1:0-3489 GCA_035636055.1 Actinomycetota bacterium | reverse complement strand
CGCCCCCGAGATCCTCGCCGAGACGACCGGGGAGGCCACGGAGCGTACCGCCAAGGTGGCCACCGCCCGGGACGCACATCCCACCCGTACCCATGTGGCCAGCCGCCCCTCCACTCCCGCGATCACCTATGACGACCTGCTCGAGTTCCACAAGGAACTGGAGTCCGGCGTCCTCGAGAATTTCCTCCGCAACGCCGCCGCCTGACGCTCCCGCTCGCATCCCACAACACCCCTCCCGTGCCCTCGCCGGGAGGGGTGTTGTGCGTCTGGCACTAGAATCTGGCACTAGAATGTGGCCGTGATCCTCGCGGTCGGAGCCGTGGCCGCAGCTTTGGTCGCTGCCGTCGCGGTGTGCGCCTTTGTCGTCCTCCGCATCATCGGCAGCGTCAAGAAGCTGAAGGTCAGCCTCAACGAGTTCCGCGCTGAGGTCGAGCCGCTGGCCCTTGAGGTCGTCGCCCTGGCGGAGGAGGCAGCCTCGCGGGCACAGGGCCTGGCCGCAGCCGGGGCCGCGAAGGGGCGCCGCTCATGATGAACTTCGGGCCGGTCAAGCTGCTGTTCACCGCCGTGATGGCGCTGCTCATCCTCGGGCCCAAGCGCCTCCCCAGCGCCCTGCGCTCGATGGGCAGGGCTCTCATCGAGTTGAAGCGGGCGAGCGCCCAGGTCTCCGAAGAGCTGCGGTCGGGCCTCGACCTCGAACCCGAGACGCCGCACGTGGCCCCTGCGCCGCCGGCGCCCCGGCCCGCAGACGAGGAGCTCCGCCCTGGCCCTCGCTGATCCCGACCGCAAGCCCCTGAAGGCGGTTCCGCCCCCCGAGCAGGCGGGCATGACGATCATCGAGCACCTCGATGAGCTGCGGTCCCGGATCATCAAGATGCTGCTGGCATTCTGCGCGGCGGCCGTGGTGGCCTGGTTCCTCTACAACCCCATCCTCAGCTTCCTCATCCTGCCCCTTCGCCACCTGCCGCAGGTGGCGAACGTGGTCAAGGGGAGTAGCACCCTGATCGTGACGTCACCCACCGAGCCGCTGTTCATCCGGCTCAAGGTCGTGAGCTTCTCGGCCCTCGCCCTGGCCCTGCCGGTCGTGCTGTGGGAGTTCTGGCGGTTCATCGCCCCCGGCCTCTACGCCAACGAGAAGCGCTACGCCATCCCCTTCGTCGGCTCTGCCCTCGGCCTCTTCGTGGCCGGGGTGGCGCTGGCGTTCTGGACGCTGCCCACCGCCCTGCACTTCCTGACCGCCTTCTCCGGCAGCAACATCCAGCTGCTGCCCCGTGCGTCGGAGTACCTCTCGTTCATCATGCTGCTGATCCTCGCCTTCGGCCTGGCGTTCGAGTTCCCGCTCGTCCTGTTGGCGCTCAGCCTGATGGGCGTGATCCCCAGCCGCAGGCTGCGCAGCTGGCGGCGCCCCGCCTGGGTGGTGATCCTGGTGCTTGCCGGGTTCCTGACCCCGGCGCAGGACCCGATCACCCAGGTCCTGCTGGCGCTCCCCATGGCTATCCTGTACGAGGCGACCATCATCATCGCCAGGGTGCTCAAGCACTGATCCGCAGCGACCGATTCTCTAGCAAACGATGAACAGGGAGACTCCCCCCGCCCATGAGCCCAAAGAGCAAGAGCACGCCCAGCAGGCCCCCCGTCCGGTCCAAGACCGCGCTGCCGGCCCCCCGGGTGGCCCCCAAGCGCATCCGGATCCCCTGGCACCAGCGCCGGCCGGTCCAGGTGGTGCTGGCCCTCGTCGTGGTGGGCCTGCTCGTCCTCGGGGTCACCTCCGGCCTCAGCACCTGGCACAACCACCAGGCGACGATGAAGGCCAAGAAGGGCGTGCGGGCCTTCGACGCCCAGTACCAGACGGAGCTGACGCCCCTCTCGAACTTCTTCACGCAGGTGAACAACTCGCCGGGGCAGTACGCGGCAGGCCTCATGCCGCAGGCGACCTACGTCACCCAGACCGCCCAGTGGCTGGCCACCTTCGAGGCCCTGCGCAAGCAGCTCTCGGACGCCAGCCCGCCCCGGGCGATCCAGGGGGCGCGGGGCCTGCTCATGCAGGCGACGGACGTCTTCCTCGACGGGGTCAAGGAGCTGCAGCTCGCCGGGACCGTCAGCGACGCAAACCTGCGCAAATCCCTGATCGACCAGGGGCGGAATATCATTTTCCATGGGACCTCGATCTTCAAGAACGCGCAGATCGAGGAGGCCAAGGTGGTCGCAGGTTTCCATTTGAGCACCGGCGCCCCGGCCTCGGCCCTCCTGCAGCTCCCGGATGCACCGGCGGAGAACGCCCCGCCGGCGGCATCGCCAACACCGTCTCCCTCCTCGAGCTAGCCCCAACCCGGGATCCGCCGGGATTCTGAGAGGATACGGCGGGTGCCGGGCCTTTCGGGAGAGACTAGGGGGGCAGGGCACGGGTAGCGCCTGAGGTTGACGAAATGAAAAGTGACGTCGTTGCGTCGTTCGCGGCGCAGTATCCCTTCGAGTTCGACCCGTTCCAGGTCGTTGCCCTCGAGGCGCTCGGCAGGATGGAGTCCGTGCTGGTCGCCGCCCCCACCGGGTCCGGCAAGACCGTCGTGGCGGAGTTCGCCGTCTGGCTGGCGCTCCAGGAGGACCGGAAGGTCTTCTACACGACCCCGCTCAAGGCCCTCTCCAACCAGAAGTACGGGGACTTCGTCGCCCTGCACGGGGCGGCGAACGTCGGCCTGCTCACCGGCGACAACTCCATCAACCCCACGGCGCCGGTCGTCGTCATGACGACGGAGGTGCTGCGCAACATGATCTACGAGCGCTCCGATCTGCTCGAGGACCTGCGCTACGTCGTGCTCGACGAGGTCCACTACCTCCAGGACCCGTACCGGGGAGCCGTCTGGGAGGAGGTGATCATCCACCTCCCGCTCGACGTGGTGATCGTGTCGCTGTCGGCCACGGTGTCCAACGCCGAGGAGTTCGGGGAGTGGATCCAGACCCTGCGCGGCCCCACGGCCGTGGTGATCGAGGAGCGCCGGCCGGTGGTGCTGGAACAGCACTACCTGATCGACGACCAGCTGCTGGCTATGTTCATCGCCACGGACGGCGAGGTCATCCCCAACCCGGAGATCCGCCGGCTCGAAGCCCGCCGGGACAACCCCAAGCACCGCCGGTCCCCGGCGCGCAGCGGCAGCCGCTTCAGCCACCACCCCCACCGGTACCGGCCCAACCGGTCCGACGTCGTGGAGCTGCTGTCGGGCCAGAACCTCCTCCCGGCGATCTACTTCATCTTCTCCCGCAAGGGATGCGACGCCGCCGTGGCGCAGTGCATGCGGGAGGGTCTCGTGCTGACCGACGCGTCGGAACGGGCGCGCATCCGGGAGTTCGCCGAGCTGCGGTGCTCACGTGTCGAGGACGTCGACTTGGCCGTCCTCGGCTACCACGAGTGGCTCCAGGCCCTCGCCGCGGGCTTCGCCGCCCACCATGCCGGCCACGTCCCGGTCTTCAAGGAGACGGTGGAGGAGCTGTTCCAGG
>DASPZW010000313.1:0-2783 GCA_035636055.1 Actinomycetota bacterium | reverse complement strand
GAGCCACGGGACGTCGTCGAAGGTGTCGGCCTCCCCGCCGGTACCCCGTCTGCGGAGCAGCGGGGTGAGCAGGCGGTCGTGGTGGGAGACGTAGCGGTGGCCATACCTGCCCTTGTCGCAATTCCAGAACTCGTTGACCATGTCGTTGGGCAGGGCCTGGGAACGCAGCACCTCGTTGCCCCGGCGCTCGACCGACAGGGGGCACCCCACGGCGCAGAACGAGCAGGTCGTGGCGGTCGTCACGAGGTCCCACGGGCGGGAGAGGAAGCGGTAGGACTTCGAGGTGAGCGCGCCCACCGGGCAGATCTGGATGGTGTTGCCCGAGAAGTACGAGTCGAATGCCTCGGCGGGTCCCCGGTTGATCTGCGACACCGAGCCGCGGTCGAGCAGCTCGATCTCGGTGTCGCCGGAGACCTCCCGGCAGAAGCGCACGCAGCGCCAGCAGAGGACGCAGCGCTCACGATCGAGCATCACCAGCTCGGACAGCGGGATGGGCTTGGGGAAATGGCGTTTCTGCTCGTGGTAGCGGCTCCGGCCCGGTCCGAAGTTGAGCGCCTGGTCCTGGAGGGGGCACTCGCCGCCGCGGTCACAGATGGGGCAGTCGAGGGGGTGGTTGATGAGCAGCAGCTCCAGCACCGAGCGCTGCGCCTCGATGGCGGGGGTGCTGTCGGTCCGGACGACCATCCCATCGGTCACCGGCGTGGCGCAGGCGGGCAGCAGCTTGCGCGATCCCTCGACCTCGACGAGGCACATCCGGCAGGCGGCAACCGAGTCCATGCCCGGGTGGTAGCAGAACCGCGGGACGAAGACGCCGTAGCCCTCGGCGACGTCGATGAGGAGGCGGCCGGGTTCGGCCCCCACCTCGACGCCATTGATCGTGAGCCTGACGGCGTCCTTGCGCTCAGACGGCATGCGGATCCTCCCAACCGGAATCGAGGAAAATGCTCCGGGGCCCCCGCAGCCACCCGTAGGCGCCCACCACGAGGAGGATGGCCGGGGCCACGAGGAAGAAGAAGACGTGGGCGCCGCCGGTGTGGAAGATATCGCGAAGCACGGCCGGCAGCGAGGCCCCTCCGTCCTGCGGCTGGTGGATGCGGGCAAGCAGCTCAGCGTGGCGGTGCAGCTTCACGAAGTGGATGCCGAGCACGCCGCCCATGACGAATACGGCGCTCGCCACCGCGCACCAGGGCCAGACCGGGAGCCGGATCGCCGCCGTGATCGCCGTGCCGATGGTCATCAGGATCGCCACGCCCAAGACGCCCATCAGCGCCGGTGGGACACCGTCGAAGCGGGCGCGGGCGTCGCGCAGCAGTGAGAACGAGAAGAGCCAGGTCGCGAATCCCACCAGGATGGCGATGCGCCGCACCGTGTTCACGTAGCGCTCCCGGCTGGGACGCCGGGTGCCAGCTCTCGCCCCCGCACCGGGCAGCCGGCGGCCTCGACGTGGTCCAGGAACTCCTCGGGGAACATCTTGACGACCGAGCGCAGCGACCAGGCCGCCGAGTCCCCCAACGGGCAGAACGAACGGCCGCTGGCCGGGGCCCCCTTCTCGGGCAGGAGGTCTTCGCAGAGCTCGAGGAGCAGGGTGCGGTCCTCGGGGCGGCCCTCCCCAGCCTCCAGCCGCTCCAGCACCTTGCGCATCCACCAGGTGCCCTCGCGGCAGGGGGTGCACTTTCCACAGGACTCGTGGTTGAAGAAACGGGTGTTGATCATCGCCATGCGCACGGCGCAGGTGGTCTCGTCCATCACCACGACCGCCCCGGAGCCGAGCATCGTCCCGGCTGCCTGGAGCCCTTCGAACGACATCGGGAGCGAGACATCGCTCACCCAGGGCGCGGAGGCCCCGCCGGGGATCACGGCCTTCAGCTTGCGGCCGTTCGGGATGCCGCCGGCCATCTCGATCAGCTCGCCGAGGGTCGTGCCAAGGGCCGCCTCGTAGTTGCCCGGTCGGGACACGTGCCCGGACATCGAGAACAGCTTGGTGCCCGGCGACTGCTCGGTCCCCACCGACCGGAACCAGCCGGAGCCCCAGGCGACGATGTGCGGCAGGTTGGCGAGGGTCTCGACGTTGTTCACGACCGTCGGGGAGGCGTAGAGCCCCTTCACCGCCGGGAAGGGGGGACGGAGCCGAGGCTGGCCCCGGTACCCCTCCAGCGAGTCGAGCAGCGAGGTCTCCTCGCCGCAGATGTAGGCGCCGGCCCCACGGTGGATGACGACCTCGCAGGCGAAGTCACTCCCGGGGATCGCGTGGCCCACGAACCCGCGTTGGCGCGCCTCGTCGATGGCCCGCTGCATCCGGCGGTAGCCAAGCCCGAACTCGCCGCGGATGTAGACATACGCGCGCTCGGCCTGGATGGCGTACGCGGCGATGAGGATCCCCTCGAGGATCGCATGCGGGTCGCGCTCGGTGAGCTCCCGATCCTTGAAGGTGCCGGGCTCCCCCTCGTCGTCGTTGATGACGAGGTAACGGGGGAAGACGTTCAGCGGGACGAAGGACCACTTGTTGCCCGTCGGGAAGCCTGCACCCCCCCGGCCCCGGAGGCCCGCCGCCTTCACCAGCTCGATGACGGCACCGGGGGTCATGGTGGTGACCGCCTTCTTGAGCGACTCGTAGGCACCCGTCGCCAGGGCCCGGTCCAGGGTGAAGGAGTCCTCGGGATGCGCGAGGTACCGGCCGGTGATGATGCTGGGGTGTTTGTTTTCGGTTGTGTTGTCCGTGGGGGGCATGTGCGGAGCTCCTCGACCAGCGCCTCGACGATCTCCGGCGTGACCCTGGCGTGCAG
>DASPZW010000312.1:0-5854 GCA_035636055.1 Actinomycetota bacterium | reverse complement strand
ACGAGCACCCCCGCGCCGAAGGGCGCATACATCTTGTGGCCGCTCCACGACACAAAGTCCGCCTCCGCCGGCATCGGCCGGTGGGGGGCGAGTTGGGCTGCGTCGACGGCCACACGGACACCCCGCTCATGGGCCGCCTCGATGATCTCCTCCAGCGGCGGGAGCCAGCCGGTCACGTTGGATGCCCCCGTGATGGCGAGCAGCTTGGGACGGGGACGCTCGTCGAGCCCGGCGATCACGTCGTCCACACCAAACGTGCCGTCGCTACCGCACTCCACGTAGCGCCGGGTTGCCGCCCGGCCCCAGGGCAGCAGGTTGGCGTGGTGCTCCACCACCGTTGTGAGGACAACGTCACGATGCTCGAGTCGGAGCCGGTAGGCCAGGTGGTTGATCGCCTCGGTCGTGTTCCGGCAGATGATCGCGGTGTCGTGCTCCGGCCGGCGGGCGAAGCGCAGGAACGACCCACGAGCCTGCTCGTAGGCCGCGGTTGCCGCCTGCGACTTGAAGCCGGCACCGCGGTGGACGCTCGAGTACCGGGGCAGGAACTCTGCCACGCGCTCTGCCACGGCCACCAGGGACGGGGTCGACGCTGCCGCATCGAACGAGACGTAGGGCCGTTCGATCCCGTCAGCACAGGGGGCGGCCAGCCCGTCGCCCACGAGCTTGACGCTACTCCAGGGCATGCCCATCTACCGCGCAATCCCGGGAGCCGGGGCGAAGGCGTGGCCGATCTCCAGAATGATGCTGAGCGCCTCGAAGACCTCTCCCAGGCCGGGAGCCTCCGCCGTCGGCAGGGTAGCGACCGGGCAGATCACGATTTCGTCCAGGGCCGCCCGGAACGGCTCGGCGAGGGAACGGGCCTGGGACGGATCGACGGCGGCGATCCCAGCCGTTGCCGATCCCATCGCCTCGAAGGAGCGGGCGTAGTGGGGCTTGGCGACGTAGGGAGAGGCTTCGGCGCTGAGTCGCAGGCCGGCCCCCGGCCCGAACGCCACGCGGACGCACCCAACGACCTGCGCCTGGCCGGACCCTTCGGGGCGCAGCAGGGCGCCCCGCTCGATGTGGTCACGGGCCCAGGTCATGCGCTGCGGGCTCATCCAATCGAGGTAGACGAAGTCGGCGATCTCCCCGCCGAGCTGGCAGACGTCCTCGGTGAGGGCGCAGATGCCCAGAGCCCATTCGTTGCCGAACACCTTGCGATACTCCGAGAACGCCGAGCGCGGGGATTCGCCAGCCGGGCTACTCCAAACCAAATCCAACGCGAGGGCCGTCCGGCTGGGGACCAGGGCGCGGGCGGCACGCTGCCCGACCAGGGATCCAGCCGGTTGGGATGAGCGGCGAACGGTCCGAGGCCCACCCGTATGGAGGTGGTTGCCCGCTGCATCGCTGCGGCGACCTCGATGCCATTGCCCGTCGGCTCATCGGCCACCCAGATTGTGGAGTAGCCGAGTTCCTCGGCGGTGCCCGCCACGGTTGCGGCCAGTTCCATGTCTCGCATCGATGCCGTCGCCAGAGCGATGCAGGCGCCCCCGCGTTGCAGGCAGGGGGCTTGGGTGTCCGGGGCGCTCGCGGGCGTCGTGGAGGCCGGCACAACCAGGCCGATGCGCCCGTCAGACGTCACGAGCGCCAAACCACACTCCGCCCAGGCAAGGAGCCCCCCCTCCAGGCTGTCGGCTCGGAGGCCGCCGGCCCTGAGGATGTCGGCGGCTTCCAGGCTTCGAGGTCCTCCTCGGCACACCGCGACAACCGGACGCCGGTGGTCAACCTCGCTGAGACGCCCGGGGAGTTCGTCGAGCGGAACGTGGCGGGATCCCTCGATCCTGCCCGCCTCCCATTCGTGGGTATGGCGCACGTCGATAAGTTCGATATCGTCCTTCCGGTAGAGAAGCTGCTCCACGTTCATCCCCGTAGTTCCTTTCTGTTTGGCCGGTGATTTGCCGAGTAGTCAGTGAGCACCCCGAAACCTGGAGCGGCTCACGAGCGACCCGGTGACGCCATCGACAGGCCCGCTGACGCAGCTTGGGGCCACTCGTCGTCGACGAGAACAACATCCCTGCCGGCGCGAGCCAGCAGGCTGGCGGCGATGCTTGCCCGAAAGCCGCTGGCGCAATGGACCCACACCTCGCCGGCGGGGAGCTCGCTCATCCGGGCGGTCAGATCCTGCAGGGGCAGGTGCACCGAACCCTCGATGCCACCCTGGGCGCGCTCGTCGTCGCGGCGCACGTCCACCACGACCAAGGCGGGCTCAGCCTGAAGGGCCTCACGCATCCCCCCGAAGGTAGAGACCGGGTACGACGCGAGGAGACCCTTTCCTGCCAAGAGTGCTCGAGATCCTGTGGCGGCACCCCGTAGGTGGTCGACGCCGATCCTGGCCAGGGCGCGCTGGGCCTCAGCCACCTCCTCGAACGCATCTGCAACGAGGATCAGTGGCGCTCCCCAAGGCAAGACCCACCCCAGGTAGGTGGCAAATTGGTCCCCGGACGGGATTGACACGCTCCCCCGGAGGTGCCGGCGCGCATACGCTCGACGTTCGGCCATGTCGACAACCCAGGCCCCGGCCTCCCTCTCGGTGTTCAGTTCCTCGGCTTGCACCATCCGGGGCGGCCGTAGGTCGATGGGTGCAGGTCCCGCCCGGTTGATCGGGCCCATGCGGGCGTAGTAGGTGGGGTACGCCGTGAGCCCGCCCAGCAGAAGCCGCACAAACGCCTCTTCGTCCTCCACGGTGAAGGCCAGGTTGCTGCGGCGCTCCTCACCCAGGGAGCTTGTGGAGGCGCCCGACGACTTGGCCGAGGAGCAGAAGCTACCAAAGCCGTGGGTCGGCCAGACGGCGACGTCGTCGGGCATTGCGCCGGCAAGCTTCCGCACCGACCGGTGCTGTGCCCGGGTGAGGGCCTCGGTCGCGGCGGGACCGATCAGGTCGGTGCGACCGACCGTCCCGTAGAGCAGCGATCCACCGGTAAACACCGCGGAGGGTTCCCCCGGGGCTTCTACGAAGTAGGACAGGTGGTGCGGCGTGTGGCCCGGTGTGGTGATGACACGGATGTGCATGGTCCCTGCATCGATCTCGTCGCCATCTGCGACCGGATACCGCGCGAAGGGGACGTCCTCCGCCGCCGCCACCAGGTAGGGGACCTCGAGCTGCCGGGACAGCTCGAGGCCGCCGGTGACGTAGTCGTTGTGCACGTGGGTCTCGGCGACGTGCGTGATGCGAACGCCAGCGTCTTTGGCCGCAGCCAGGACCCGGTCGATGTCGCGCTGTGGGTCCACGACCAATCCCGCCTGGCCGTCGTGGATCAGGTAGCTGCGGTCCCCTAGGCCCGGCGTCTCGATGGTCACCACCTGCGGCATTCCGGCCCTCCACCATTTGTACGAACATTCGAATGTTTGTATGATACCCGTATGGACGCACTCCGCAACTCGCAGGACCCCGGGGCCATCCCCCTTGACCGCCGCAGCCCGATGCCCCTGTGGGCCCAGCTCCTGGCCGAACTGCAGCGCAGATTGGCAAGCGGGGCCTTCGCTGCCCGGTTCCCCACCGATCGTGAGCTGACCGAGACCTACGGGGTCAGCCGCCAGACCGCACGCGAGGCGGTTCGGCGCCTCGGCGATTCCATCGCCCTCGATCGGCAGGCTGGGCGGGGCACCTTCGTTCGCCGAGTGGAGTTCGAACAGCCAGCCGGCACCCTCTACAGCCTCTTTCAGGCCATCGAGGCCCAGGGTGTGGAGCAGCGCAGCGTTGTGCGGGTCCAGGAGTTGCGGACCGACCCCGCAGCGGCAGCGGAGCTCGAGGTGGCATCCGACGCACCTCTCGTGTACCTGGAGCGTCTCCGGCTGGCCGGCGGCGTGCCACTGGCGCTGGATTGCACCTGGTTGCCGGGGGACCTGGCCGGAGCGGTCCTGGAGGCCGACTTCGGGCACACCGCCCTCTACGACGAACTCTGGGTCCGCTGCGGCGTGCGGCCCACCCGCGGTGAGGAACGCATCCGGCCGGTTGTTCCCCCGCGAGAGCAAGCCCGCCTCCTGAAGATACCGAGGGAAGCTGCCGCGTTCAGCATCGAACGGCACACCTGGACCGCGGACCGCCCCCTGGAGCGGCGTCAGACCCTTGTCCACGGCGAGCGCTACGCCTTCGTGACCACCTGGTCTCCTTCGGCGCCGCAGCCAAGCGGGGCCCATCTCGCCCTCGTCGGTCGCTAGCGGCACTGCGCACATGACGTCGGAGCTGGCAGTGGCGGGCGGAGGGGTGGCGGTCGGGATCCTGTTCGGACTCTTCGGCGTCGGAGGCTCCTCGTTCGCAACTCCTGTGCTCTCGCTGCTCGGCGTCCCACCCCTGTTCGCTCTCGCGTCCGCGCTGCCTGCCACGCTCCCCTCGGCAGCCTCAGGTGCCCTCAGCTACGTGCGCCGCAAGGAGATGAACTGGCGGGTGGCGTGGCTATCGGTGGCAGGTGGCCTTCCCGCCACGACCGCAGGCGCCCTGCTCACCCGGGTCGTGGGCGGGCACTGGCTGCTGGTGGCGTCTGGCGTGGTGCTGGGCGTGGTCGGGGTGCGCGTGCTTCGCCCCATCGCCGCCAAGACAGCGGCGGAGGGGACTCGCCGCCGGTCTCAGGTCGGACTGGTGGTGGCGGCCTCGGCCGGCGTCGGCTTGTTCACGGGTCTGCTGGCCAACGGGGGCGGGTTCTTGCTCGTCCCCTTGTACCTGATCCTCCTGGGGATGCCGATGCGGACCTCGTCGGGGACGAGCCTGGCGGTCATCGCCGCGCTGTCGGTGCCCACGCTCATCACGCACTGGGCGCTGGGGGACATCAACTGGGCAGTGGCCGGGGCCTTCGCGGTCGGGTCCATCCCTGCAGCCTATGTCGGCGGCCGCCTGGCTGATCACGTTGACGGCAATCGGCTCCGAGTCGCCTTTGGCGTCCTGTTGGTGGTCTTTGCCCTGTACTTCGTCGCCCGACTGCTGCTGAAGGCCTAGCTCCTCGCTGATCCCCCCGTGTCGCCCGCACAGTTGCGAAGCCTCGACTGCCCTGATAGATCCCATGCTCAAGAGGTGTGGAACTTTTGGTACGGATAACAGCCCTTTCTTTCCATACCTCTGACGCCACGGCGGTCCGTCTCCAGGGGCGGTGTGTGGATCTCCTGGAGGGGCCCACAGGGAACCGGAACCAGGAACACCTCGTCCGCGTAGCACCAGCCCCAGTCCTCGCCCGGCTCAAGGAACCGGACGAGGGGATGGGACGTCGCACGCCAGTGGGCTCGGGCGTGGCGCCGGGGGGAGCAACCTCATCCTCCTTGCCTGGCTGCGACTCCAGGATGACGAGCAGTCCTTCGCTCACAAGCTGCCGGACGTGTGTGGTCATGGCATCTCCTTCGTTCGCATGAACGACCGGCACGAACGACCGGCACGAACGACCGGCACGAACGAATGGGAGCGGCAGGGTGAGCGTCGCATCCCGCCCGCACACCCACATCCCGTAACCACGTAGTGTCCGAAACGGTGAGCATGGACGCCCGTTCGGTGACGAGGTACCTGGCGCGGATCGGGGCTCCCCGTCCCCGCACGCCGACCGCCGAGGCACTCCGCGACCTGCACCGGCGGCACCTCATAGCGATCCCGTTCGAGAACCTCAGCATCCATCTCGGCCAACCCATCGTCCTCGAGGAGGACGCCCTCGTCCGCAAGCTGGTCGCCGACCGGCGGGGCGGCTTCTGCTACGAACTCAATGGCGCCTTCGCCGCCCTGCTCGGTGCCCTCGGGTTCCCCGTCACCCTCCTGGCCGGTGGGGTCTATGGCGAGGACGGGCTCAGCCCGCCGTTCGCCCACATGGCCCTGAAGGTCGAGGCGGACGGACCGTGGCTC
>DASPZW010000311.1:0-2648 GCA_035636055.1 Actinomycetota bacterium | reverse complement strand
CTCCGCCACCGGGGTCGTCGATGCCTGGCAGCGGGCCTACGGCCACGACGGCCTGCACGTGGTCGACGGCGCCGCCGTCTCCGCGAACCTCGGCGTGAACCCTGCCCTGACCATCACGGCCCAGGCGGAGCGGGCGATGGCGTTCTGGCCCAACAAGGGGGAGGCCGACCCCCGGCCCCCGCTGGGGTCGGCCTACGAGCACGTCGACCCCGTGCCGCCCGTCGCGCCGGTGGTCCCCGCATCTGCCCCCGGGGCACTCCGGCTTCCCGTCCGTCTCCGAGTCGAGGAGGATACATGAGCACTGATGCCGCCAAGCAGGTCGCCTCGCTGCGCGACACGTTCGACGCCGGACGGACCCGGCCGGCGGCATGGCGCGCGACGCAACTCCGGCGCCTCAAGCAGCTGCTCCACGAGCGCGAGGACGAGCTCGCCGGGGCGATGCGCGACGACCTCGGCAAGCCTCCCGCCGAGGGCTGGGTGACCGAGCTGCGCCTCGTCCAGCGCGAGCTCAGCCACATGCTCGGCCATCTCGACCGGTGGATGCGGCCCGACCACGTCCACGTCCCGGTCGTCCTGCAACCCGCGAGGGCCAAGATCGTCAGCGAGCCATTCGGTGTCGCCCTGGTCATCGCCCCCTGGAACTATCCGGTCCAGCTCCTGCTGCTGCCGATGGCAGCCGCCATCGCTGCCGGCAACGCCGTTGTCGGCAAGCCGTCGGAGCTGGCCCCGGCCAGCTCGGCGGCGGTCGCCAAGCTCCTGCCGAGCTACCTCGACGGCGATGCCGTCGCCATCGTCGAGGGGGGCCCCGAGGCGGCCCAGGCCCTGCTGGCGGAACGCTTCGACTACATCTTCTACACGGGCAGTGCCAGGATCGGCCACACCGTCATGGAGGCCGCCGCGAAGCACCTGACCCCGGTCACCCTGGAGCTCGGGGGCAAGTCGCCGGCGATCGTCGACAAGCACGTGAACCTGGACATCGCCGCCCGCCGCCTCGCCTACGGCAAGTTCATCAACGCCGGGCAGACCTGCGTCGCTCCCGACTACGTCCTCGTCCACGCCGACGTGGAGCGCCCTCTCCTCGCCAAGCTCTCGGCCATGGTCGAGGAGTTCTACGGCAAGGACCCCAAGGCGAGCCAGGACTACGGCAGGATCGTGAACGACCAGCACTTCCAGCGGCTCAAGGAGCTCCTCGACCGGGGCGGCTACGCCGAGACGGTGATCGGGGGCCCCGCAACGGCGGATGCCGCCGAGCGGTACCTGCCGCCCACGATCGTCCGAGGCGTCTCCCCGGACGCCCCCCTCATGCAGGAGGAGATCTTCGGCCCGATCCTGCCCGTCGTCTCC
Source organism: Actinomycetota bacterium (assembly GCA_035636055.1). Classification (GTDB taxonomy): domain Bacteria; phylum Actinomycetota; class CADDZG01; order JAHWKV01; family JAOPZY01; genus JAOPZY01. Next base: position 1,304 of record DASPZW010000311.1, on the reverse strand, counting down.
GTCCCCAGCATCGACGCGGCGGTCGGCTTCGTCAACGGCCGCCCGAAGCCGCTGTCGCTCTACATCTTCTCGGACCACGGGTCGGTGGCGGACAACGTCCTCGCCCGCACCTCGTCGGGCAGCGCCTGCGTCAACACCTGCATCGTCCAGCTCGCCATCCCGGGCCTGCCGTTCGGCGGCGTGGGCGAGAGCGGCATGGGGGCGTATCACGGGCAACGAGGGTTCGAGACCTTCAGCCACCGCAAGGCGGTCTTGACCAAGCCGACCCTGCCCGAGCCGCCGCTGCAGTACCCGCCGTACACGAAGCTGCGCCAGCGGCTCCTGCGCAAGATCTACTGACCCGGGCCGAGGCGGGCGCGGTCGGTACACCATCTCTACGCCAACGTGTACGATAGGTGTATGAGCAGGATTCGGACCAATATTGAGATCGAAGACGCCTACGTCCAGGCGATCATGCAGCGCTACGGCGTCCGGACCAAGACCGAGGCGGTCGAACTGGCCCTCCGTCACCTGGCCGGCCAACCGATGAGCCGAGAGGAAGCGCTCGCCATGCGAGGGGCCCACGCCCTCATCGGGGTTCCGTTAGACGTCCCGCCCGGCTCCGAGTGATCCTCGCCGACACGTCGGCTTGGATAGAGTACGACCGTGCGACCGGCAGTCCCGTTGAGGACCGCATGGTTCAACTGATCGGCGGGAACGGCCCGTTGGCCGTGACCGAACCGGTGTTGATGGAGGTGCTGGCGGGCGCTCGGAACGCTGCCCGCGAGTTGGATCTCCGCCGGTTGCTCCTGCGATTCACGATGCTGCCCTTCGACAGCGTTGCAGACTTCGAGGGGGCGGTGCGGATCTACCGGCGCTGTCGCTCAGCTGGCGTGACACCCCGGGGGATGGTCGACTGCATGATCGCGGCGGTTGCCGCACGGTGCGGGGCAACGCTGCTCGCGTGCGATGCCAACCTGCTCCACGTAGCGAACGTCATGGGGATCGACGTCGATGAGGCATCGGACTGATCGACTCGGTGAGAAGGTTGGTGAAAATTCGTTCGCAGCGAACAAAAAAACGCCAAACTTCGGGACCGCTAGAGCAACGCGCCGTGCAATTCCTTCAGGTTGCCGAAGTGCTCGAACTCCTCACGCCGCAACCGCCTTGATGAGGACGGCTCAGTACGTCTCGCCCTGGAGCCCGGTCACGTACCGGTGGAAGGCGAGATGGTCACTGACGAACTCACGCTGCTCGCCGCCCCCGGGCACCTGCCGGATCACCACCCGGTCCGCCGGGCCGTCGTCCGTCTCGACGTCCTCCTC
>DASPZW010000310.1:0-31113 GCA_035636055.1 Actinomycetota bacterium | reverse complement strand
CCTGAAGGCAGCCCGCGTCCTTCAACCCCTCCCCGGCGACGGTGGTCATCGACTCGATCCGCCATGGGCCGTGGTCCCCGCCGACGAACGTGACGGGCAGCGGCTTGCTCATAGCGGCGAAGGATAGCCGAACGTGACCCGGGTCTGGGCACAGGTGAGGACTCCGGAGCTTCTTTGTGCGTCGAGGGCTGATTATGAACCCTATTCACACAAAGATCATCATGCGACCCTACGTCAGGCTGCACTCCCGCGAATGAGAATGGGTCCTCTGCGCGCCCTCGGACCGGCTGCGTCGCTCCAGCGTCACCACGTTCTGTGGTCGCCCTCATACCTGGTGGGCGGGTCCTGGCGCATGTTTGGCTGTCTCACCGCGCCAGGCGCGGTCAAACAGCCGCAGTTGGAGTCCGTGGCTTTTGCAAGGCATCTAAAACGGGTGGTATGGGAAAATGGCGATCCGAACTGACCACGCAGAGTGGTCGACCTCCCCCATGGCAGCCTGCCGCCCGGGAATTCTCGTGTCAAAAGATCACCCCGCCGCCGGCCGGCGAGGTGACGGACATGGGCAAGCTCGGCGATCAGCTCGAGGGCAACTTCGGCAAGACCGGGAACCCCGGGGCGTGCCGTTCCGTCCGTAGTCTGCAGGCGCCGCGTGCGGCCGCCGTGCGGCCACCGGGCCAATCGACGGGGGGTAGAGTCGGGCCATGCCCGAGCCTCTGTTCACCGGCGTGGGGGTGGCGCTCGTCACGCTGTTCGGCGACGACGGCAGCCTCGACGCCCCAGCCACGGCCGCCCACGCTGCCCGCCTGGTGGAGCTCGGGGTCCGGGCCGTCGTCGTCGCCGGCACCACGGGGGAGGCCTCTGCCTTGGCGCCCGACGAGCGCCGGGAGCTGCTGGGAGCGGTCCGGGCGTCCATCTCCCCGGGCAGCGGCGTGCCGGTCATCGCGGGGACCGGAGCGCCGTCAGCCCGGCAGGCTGCGGCCCTCACCACCGCGGCCCGCGAGGACGGCGCCGATGGCGTGCTCGTCCTCTCGCCCCCGGGCAGCAGGGACGTGCGCCCCTACTACGACGCCGTCGCGCTCGCCGCTGGTGCCACGCCGGTGCTCGCCTACCACTTCCCCGCCGTCTCGCCTCCCGGCATACCGGTCGCAACCCTGCCCGGCCTCGCGGTGGCGGGCTGCAAGGACTCGAGCGGGGATCCCGACCGGCTGCTGGAGACGGTCGACGTCTGGCCGGGGGCGCTGTACGTCGGCTCCTCGGCGCTGTTGTCGCTCGCCGGTCCCCTCGGGTGCGCCGGGGCGATCCTCGCGCTTGCCAATGCCGAGCCCGAACACTGCATCGCCGCCTTCGCTGGGGACGCGACCGCGCAGCGTGCGATCGCCGGTGCCCACCGGCGGGCACAGTCGGAGTTCCCGCGGGGCGTCAAGCGGCTAACGGCCGCCCGGTTCGGCACCCCCACCGGCACCCGTCTGGGTTGAGGGCTCGCCGCCGGCGCTGGCGACCAGCCGGCGCGCCCTGTTCCAGGCGTTGAAGAGGCGGCAGGCACCGAACACCGCGACCCGCAGCGGCGGGTCGACCGGCCAGCACCAGCGCAGCTCGTAGATGGCGCGGATGTCCGGGGGCAGGATCGAGACCACCGCCGCCGCTACCGCCATCCAGGCCGGGCGGAGCAGATCCGGGATCGGTGGGTCGAAGAGGATCAGGTGCATGCCCTCCTTCGCCCCCGGGGTGAGGCGCAGCCCCGTGACGCCGGCGAGGTACTCGCCCAGCTCAGCTTCGGAGGTGGGCGCCTCGTCGCCGTCGATCCCGACGATCTCGGCGGCGGCGACCATCTCGTACACGTAACGGTCGGCATCCCGCTTCGACAGCCAGCCGCCGTACCGGCGGTAGGCCGTGAGGAACGAGTCCACTGCGGTGGCGTGGACCCAGAGGAGCAGGTCGGGGTCGTCGGCTCGGTAGGTGCGGCCGCCCTCGGCATCGACGACCCCCTTCAGCCGGGCATGCAGCGTCCGGAGGCTACGACCGGCGGCGAGCGCCGTGTCGGTGTCGCCGTAGATGACGTCCCGGAAGTAGTCCCCGGTCCGGCGCAGCCGGCCCCATGGGTCGTCCCGGTAGTCCGAGTTCTCGAGGAACACCGCCATGACATGGGGGTCGAGGGCCTGGATGAGCAGGGCGCGCCCGGCCCCCAGGATCGCCGAGGCGTCCTTGTGGATGCGCCAGCTCACGCTGGACGGGCCGAAGAAGCCTTCGTCGATTCCCATGGTCCGAAGCGTCCAGCATCCCAGAGAACGAGGAATGGTCTATGGTGCCGCGTGAGCGCAGCTTGAGCGACGACGTGACCAGCACGCGGGTAGCAATCCTGGCCCCCATCTCCTGGCGGGTCCCTCCTCGGCACTACGGGCCCTGGGAACTGTTCGTCTCGCTGCTGACCGAGGGGCTGGTGGCGAGGGGCCTCGACGTTACCCTGTTCGCCACCGGCGACTCGCTCACGACGGCGAAGCTGAGCTCCGTGGTCGAGCGAGGGTGGTCGGAGGACCCCGACCTCGAGGCCAAGGTGGCCGAGTGCCTCCACATCTCGCAGGTCTTCGACCGGGCCGCCGAGTTCGACCTCATCCACAACAACTTCGACTTCCTCCCCCTCACCTACAGTGGCCTGGTCTCGACGCCGGTGCTCACGACGATCCACGGGTTCTCTTCGCCGAAGATCATGCCCGTCTACGAGAAGTACAGCGGGGCGGGCGCCTACGTGGCGATCAGCGACGCCCACCGGCACCCGAGCCTGAAGTACCTGGCGACCATCCACCACGGGATCGACACCGAGGCCTTCGCCCTGCACCCGGCCCCCGGGGGCTACCTGCTGTTCTTCGGCCGCATCCACAACGACAAGGGCGTCGCCGAGGCCATCGAGGTCGCCCGGCGCGTGGGGCTGCCGCTGGTCATCTGCGGGATCATCCAGGACCAGGCCTACTTCGATGCCCGGGTGGCGCCCCACATCGACGGGGACCGTGTCCAGTTCCTCGGCGCCGTCGGCTCCGACCAGAGGGCCGAGGTCCTCGGGGGAGCGCTGGCGCTGCTCCACCTGATCAATTTCGACGAGCCCTTCGGGCTGAGCGTCGTCGAGGCGTTGGCCTGCGGCACGCCGGTCATCGCGTTCCGGCGGGGCTCCATGCCCGAGCTGATCGATGACGGCTCGACCGGCTTCCTCGTCGGGACGGTCGAGGAGGCGACCGCAGCGGTTGGCCTCGCTGGCGGCGTCGACCGCGCGGCCATCCGGGCACAGGCGGTCGCCCGCTTCGGGGCGGACCGGATGGTCGACGAGTACCTGGCAGCCTACGCGCAGGTGCGGGGCCGATGACCTCCGGCGCCGCCGGAGCCGCCCCCTTCCGGCTCGGCATCAACTACCTGCCTCCCGAGGCAGGGATGGGCTGGCTGCGACCCTACGACCCTGAGCGGACGAGGTCCCATTTCCGGCGGGCCGCAGAGGCAGGGTTCGACTCCGTGCGGGTCTTCCTGCCGTGGGAGGACGCCCAGCCCACGCCGGATGTCGTCGATCCCGCGGTGCTGCGCCACCTCGAGGACACGGCTGAGGCGGCCGCCGAGGCCGAGGTGACGCTCATCGTCACGCTGTTCGTCGGGCACATGAGCGGCGTGAACTGGGCCCCCTTCTGGGCAACCGGCGGCGGCGAGGGTGACCCCCGCTTCCGGGTGATCGCCGGAGGGCGGGAAATCACGCCCGGCTCGGGCTTGCGGAACTGGTACGCGGACCCCGATGTCGTCGCCGCCCAGGAACGACTGGCGGGGGCCGCGGCACGGGCGCTCGCGGGCCATCCTGCCGTCTGGGCCTGGGATCTCGGCAACGAGAACTCCAACTGCACCATCCCGCCGGACCGCAGGAGCGGTGAGTCGTGGCTGGAGCGCATGACGGCCGCGATCCGGCGAGCGGATCCCGGCAGGCCGATCACCGCCGGCACCCACATGGAGGACCTGGAGGAGGACCGGCGGATGGGCCCCGCCGAGACGGCCCGCTACTGCGACTTCGTGTCGATGCACGGCTACCCCATCTACGCCGACTGGGCCGCCGGCCCAACGGACGACCAACTCCTGCCCTTCCTGAGCCTCATCACCCGGTGGCTCGCAAGCGGCACCGACGTCCTCTTCGAAGAATTCGGCCTCCCGACGCTGCCCACGACCGACGGGCACGACGCCGAGCCGGGCGACCCCCGCCTGGTCACCGAGCCGGCCGCAGCCGCCTACACGGGGCGGGTCCTGGACGGGTTGCGGGCCGCCGGATGCACCGGGGCCCTGCTGTGGTGCTTCGCCGACTACGCGCCGGCCCTGTACGAGCTTCCGCCCCTTGAAGTCGCCACCCACGAACGCAGCTTCGGCCTGTGGCGTCCCGACGGGTCCCCCAAGCCCGCGGTCGCCGAGGTGACGCGCCGGGTCGATCTCCCCGCGATGCCGCCCCCGGCGCTGCCCTGGCTGGATATCGGCGTGGAGGAGTTCGAAGCGGACCGCCGCGGCCAGCTCATCCGGCTCTACGGCCGGTACCGTGCCAACAACTGGGGGTCCAGGGGCGAGTAGCAGCCCCCCGCAGCGTTGCGGAGGGGGGATAAGCTGCGGATCCCCCCTGGCTCCTATTCGGGGGTTGTCGAACGCTCCGTAAGGAGCGGACGACAACTGGAAACCCGGGGGGAACGACATAAGTACGAGGCTTCGGCGGTTTGTTCGCCGACGAGCCATGGTAGGCTCGGTGCAGTACTAACTGGTGGGAAAGTCCAGTTTGCGTCGTCCCGCTCCGGACTGATGGCGGGCTCCACAGTTCCGGTACACAGCTCTTTTTCCGTTGACGGTGGCCGCCGCCTTCGGCGTCCCTCCTTGCCGCGGCAGCCGCTGCGGCAACGTCAACGCTCGGGGAGAAGTCCGGGGGCCGACCCCCAGCACCGCCAACCCGCAAGGATGTTCAAGACACGGAGGTACTCATGACCGAAACCTACGGCCTATTGAGCACATACCCGCCAACCCAGTGTGGACTGGCAACGTTCACCGCGGCGCTCCGGCGCCACATCGCCGGACCATCGGCAGCCACCGAGGACTTCGGGGTCGTCCGTCTCGTTGACGAATCCGACGCCGCCTCGCCGCCCGAAGTCGTCCTGGACTGGATCAAGGGTTGCGCCACGAGCCGGCAGCGGGCGGTGGCGGCGCTGAACGAGTTCGACGTCGCCATCGTCCAGCACGAGTACGGGATCTTCGGCGGCCCTGACGGTGAGGAGGTCCTGGACGTCCTCGAGGCCCTCCGGGTGCCGACGATCGTCGTCCTCCACACCGTCCTCGTCAGCCCAACGGACCACCAGCGGGCAATCCTGGAGGCAGTCGCCCGGGCCGCCGATGCCGTCGTGACCATGACGCGCACCGCCTTCCGCCGGCTGCGTGCCTACGACGTGGACATGTCCAAGGGTTCCGTCATTCCCCATGGCGCCCATGTGCCGTCGCGCACCATCGCCCCCCGATACGACCCGGCCCGGCCGACCATCCTCACCTGGGGCCTGCTGGGCCCGGGCAAAGGCATCGAGTGGGGTCTCCAGGCTCTGGCGTTGCTCGGCGACGTGGGCCCCGCCCCGCGCTACCTGATCGTCGGCAAGACCCATCCCAAAGTGCTGGAGACGCAGGGCGAGGCGTACCGCCACCGCCTCGTCGCTCGGGCCAAGGACCTGGGCGTGTCCCACCTCGTCGAGTTCAACGCCTCCTACCTGAGCATCGACGCCCTGGAGGCCATCGTGCGGGACGCCGACGTCATCCTGCTCCCCTACGACTCACCCGATCAGGTCACCTCCGGGGTGCTGATCGAAGCGGTCGCCGCGGGCAAGCCCGTGATCTCCTCTCGCTTCCCTCATGCCGTGGAGCTGCTCGGCGACGGCGCCGGCCTCCTGGTGCCCCATCGCAACCCTGAAGCCATCGCCACGGCGCTCACCCGGGTGCTGACCGAGCCCGGGCTGAAGTCGGCTATGGCGGCCGAGGCCGCCCGCCTCTCCCCCCAGCTGGGGTGGCCTGCGGTCGCGGCTGAGTACCGGGCACTCGCCGACCAGGTCATTGCCTCCCGCGTGACCAACGTGGCGTGAGCGATACCGGCGTCTCCTTCAGCCACCTGCTGCGTCTGAGCGACGAGACCGGGCTGCTGGAGCACGCCTGCGGCGCCACGCCCCGGCGGGGCTACGGCTACTGCGTGGACGACGCGGCACGCGGCCTGGTGGTCATCTGCCGCGAGCCCGAGCCCGACGACGCCCTCGCGAAGCTTGCCGAGACCTACCTGGCCTTGCTCGCCCACGCCCAGGCGCCCGATGGTCGCTGCCGAAACCGGCTGAGCTACGACCGTCGCTGGGAGGACGAACCCGGCCTCGGCGACTGGTGGGGCCGGGCCCTCTGGGGCTGGGGCACGGCTGCCGCCCGCAGCGCGGATCCCTGGGTGCGCGACGACGCGCTCGAGTGCTTCGAGCGCAGCGCCCACCGCCGGTCTGCCCATCCCCGGACCATGGCGTTCGCCACCCTCGGCGCCGCCGAGGTCCTCGCGCGGAACCCCTCGCATCCGGCCGCGCTCGGCATCGCCGCGGGGTATGCGGAGATGTTCTGTGGGAGCCCCACGTCCGAGAGGAGATCCGAGCCGCCGTCCGCCGCGTGGCCCTGGCCCGAACCACGGCTCACCTATGCCAACGCCCTGCTTCCCGAAGCCCTCGTCGCCGCTGGGGTGGCCCTGGCCGACGACCGGCTCCTTGCCCGGGGCCTCGACCTGCTCGGCTGGCTCCTCGATATCGAGACGCTCGACGGCCACCTGTCGGTGACCCCGGTGGGCGGGTGGGGGCCTGGTGAGCCGCGCCCCGGCTTCGACCAGCAGGCGATCGAAGCGGCAGCGATCGCGGACGCGTGCGCCCGGGCGTTCGCCGTCACCCACGACCCCCGGTGGCCCGCCGGCGTGGACCGCGCGCTAGGCTGGTTCCTTGGAGACAACGACGCTGGCGTACCGATGTGCGACCCGGGAACGGGTGGCGGCTACGACGGCCTCAGCGCCAACCGGGCCAACAGCAACCAAGGGGCCGAATCCACCCTCGCCTTGATAGCAACGCTCCAGCAGAGTCGCAGGCTGGCAGCCAGCATCACGTGACCAGCGCCACGACCGCCACCCGCAGCCCCATCCTCACCCGGATGCCCGTGCGGCTGCTGCCGGACGCGTCCCGGGTGGTCGCAACCCTCTTCATGCCAGGCGAGGAGATGCCGGAGGACCACTCGCGTGCCACCGCGGTCATCGAGCGGGTCCTCGCCCTGACCGAGGACGAGGTGTCGGCGACCCTCGCCGATCTCACCCGCCGCTTCGCCGGTCGTCACCGGGGCCTCGAGGCCCTCTTCCAGCGGCACTACGAGATCGTGGCCCCCCGCCTGGCCGGCGTGGAACTCTCACCGGGGCGGCAGTTGCTCATCGGTGCGTACTTCACCCACGAGGAGTCCCCAGAGGGTGCCGCCCTGACGAACCCGTCGATAGTGGCGCACCCGGACCAGACCGGCCTCGGTCCGGACGAGCTCCGGTTCGTCCTCAGCGCCCGTGCGGTCGGGGAAGGTCATATCTCCACCGTCGAGTTCCGCACCGGCGTCATCGGCGCCGACGACCAGGTCCGGGTGGATCCGCCGGGGACGCTTCTCCTCGCGGGACGGCCGCGGCCCGCGGCGTACGAACGGGACATCTTCTACGCCCAGATGGCGGAGGTGGGCTACGACGAGGACACCGCCCACCTCGTCCTCGACGGCCTCGGCCCCCGCTTCGACAAGCTGGCCCTCGACCAGGCCGTCGGGAAGCTCGACCGCCACATCCTGAGCAGGAACGTGGCCCGCGACACCGTCCGCCGGCTTGGCTGGGTGGCCGCCAACAACTACGAGGTGAGCTTCCCCCAGGACACCGCCATCAGCGAACGGCTCCTGGTCCCCACCGGCCCGACCGAGTCCAACGGGATCGAGGACGTCCGCTTCGTGCGGTTCGTCGGTGAAGACGGTGCCGTCATGTACTACGCGACCTACACCGCCTACGACGGGAGTCATATCGTCCCCCAGCTCCTGGCAACCCAGGACTTCCGGACGTTCAAGGCCCACCAGCTGAGCGGGCCGGCCGTCAGGAACAAGGGCATGGCGCTGTTCCCCCGCCGGGTGGACGGTCGGTACCTGAGCCTTTCCCGATGGGACCGCGAGTCCATCTCCCTCGTCGTGTCGGACGACCTGTGGTCCTGGGAGGGCGGGGACACCATCCAGCTGCCCCGCTACCCGTGGGAGTTGGTGCAGATCGGCAACTGCGGTTCACCCATCGAGACGCCCGAGGGCTGGCTCGTGCTCACCCACGGCGTCGGGCCGATGCGCACGTACTCCATCGGGGTGACCCTCCTCGACCTGAACGACCCCTCTCGGGTGATCGGGGCGCTGCGCGAGCCCCTGGTCATCCCCGCCGCGGACGAGCGCAACGGCTACGTCCCGAACGTCGTCTACTCCTGCGGCGCCGTCCTGCACGGCGACGCCATGATCCTGCCGTTCGGCTTCGGGGACCAGGCGATCGGGATGGCCCGCGTCGACGTGCCGGTGCTCCTCGACCGGCTCCTCGCCGCCTCCCACTGACTACCAGCGTCACCCGGGGAATCTGTTACGGTGGTAGTGGTTGTAGGTATCGGTTTCGCCTAAGGCCCCATGAGTAGACAGCTCTGCCTTATCTGGACCCGAACTGCAGCACACTTGGCCGCTTCGGCGGCGAGAAGGGAGGGCACAGATATGCGTGGAACCGTCAAGTGGTTCAGTGACGAGAAGGGCTTCGGATTCATCTCGCAAGATGGGGGCGAGGACCTCTTCGTCCATCACACCGGCATTCTCGGAACGGGATTCAAGTCACTTTCCGAGAACCAGATCGTCGAGTTCGAGGTCAACCAGGGTCCGAAGGGCCTGCAGGCGACCAACGTTCGACCGGTGTAGCACCAAACTCCGCAGCAAACAACTGGAGGGGCCGATTGCTCGGCCCCTCCGTTTTTCGCGGCCAGCAGGCGCTTCCGTCCCGAAGCGACCATACTTTTGGTCGTGCAAAGGACTTCGCGACGAAGGAGGGGTGCGCCGTGATTTTCGGGGAAGGGTTTCTCGGCATCGCGCTGTTGTTCCTGTGGGTCTTCTGCATCCTCGACGTCATCTCGACCGAGGACGTGCTCTGCCGCAACCTGCCGAAGTACGCCTGGCTGTTCCTCGTGATCATCCTCTCAGACGTGGGGTGCATCGCATGGCTGCTTCTCGGCCGGCCGGTGGGGGCGGGATTCCGCATCGGCTCGCAGGTGGGCGGCTACAAGCCGCAGCGGCGGGCGCTCGGCCCCGAGGACTCGCCGGACTTCATGGCGACCATGGAACGTCACCGCCTGGAGGGCTGGGAGCAGGAACTCCGCCGGCGTGAGGAGGAGCTTCGCCGCCGCGAGGAAGGGGACTCGGACACGCCGGAGGCCTAGTAGCAGGCACCCTCTCGACCAAGATTCCTCCGAAAGGTGCGCTATCCGCACTTTTTGGAGGAATCTACCGGGCTTGTGGATTGCGTCGCCGGGGGCCGGGGTCAGCCGGCTTAAAAGGCGGCCAGGCGCTCGGAGCCGTGAACCCGAACAGGACGAAGAGGATCTCGGTGATACCGAGGTTGACGATGATCCACCCGACCGTTGCGTCGTTGTCGCGGTCGAAGCTGAGTCCGCAGTCGGGGCACGGGTCCGGTGGTTTGATCCACCCGGAGGACAGCGTGCGCCGCCCGCACCTGGGGCACCGCAGCACCGCTCCCCGCAGCAGGATCGTGAGGGGGTTGGCGCCCCCGGCGGTCCTCCGTGTCATCCCGACGTACCTCTTTGGGGTTCCCCGCAGGGACAACGCTGGCGCCGGTGCGCATCTTCCCTCGTTCGCATGTGCCAAGGTACGGCAAAAACTCGCACTGGGGCATACGCTTGATGTAGTTTTTTCGGCACCGAGGCTCCGAGGCAGAGCGGAGCTTAGGCTTTGGATGGTCCGGTCCGGTAGCTCGGGAGTGATGGGAGGCAGGCATGACAGTTTTGGCAGACCTCGGCTCGGGTGCAAGCTTTCAGGTGTTTCTCACCGTCATGCTCGTGGTCGTAGCCGTCGGCTTCGGCTTCTACGGCTACAACAAGTACAAGAAGGGGTAGGACGCCCGCTCCAGCTTCGTCGCCCGGGGATCCCCCGGGCGATTGTCTTTCTGTTTTCCTCTCGTGGCCCCCTCCTCCCGGAGCGGGCCAGGCGCCGTGGGCGACCCCTAGCCGGTGTTGCCCAGGCCGGCCGCGACGCCATTCACCGTCAGCAGCAGCGCCCGGCGAAGTAGTGGGTCGGCCTCGCCGGCCGCCCGGAGTCGGGCGAGCAGGCCCACCTGGAGGTAGCAGATCGGGTCCAGCTGCGGCCTGCGGACCAGGATCGCCCGCTGCAGGTCCGGCTGGCGGTCGAGGAGCCGCTGCTCGCCGGTCAGGCGGATGACCTCCCGGACCGTCAACTCGTGCTCGGCCCGGACTGCCTCGAACAGGTGCCGCAAGGACGGATCCACCAGCGTGCGGACGTAGTGTTCGGCGATCTCCATGTCCGTCTTCGCCAGGGTCATCTCGATCTTGGAGATGAAGGTGCGGAAGAAGTGCCAGCGCCGGTACATGTCGGCCAGGGCGTCGGACCATCCCCGTTTGCGAGCGGCGGCGAGCCCCGAACCCAGGCCGTACCATCCGGGGACCAGCTGCCGGGACTGGGTCCAGCCGAACACCCACGGGATGGCGCGCATGCTCGCCAGCCCGTTCTCCCCGCCGGGACGGGAGGCGGGCCGTGAGCCCATGTTGAGGTTGCCGAGCTCCTCCGCGGGTGTGGCGGCCTTGAAGTACTCGAGCAGGCCCGGCGTCTCCACGAACCTGCGGTAGGCGCCGAAGGCCCCATCGGACACCTCCTGCATGACCGCGTCCCAGTGCTCAAGCACGCCCGCGGGCACCCGCGACTCGCGGTGCAGCAGCGATGCCTCGAGCACCGCCCCCAGGGCCAGTTCCAGGTTGTAGCGAGCGAGGCGGGGCAGCCCGTACTTCGCGGAGATCGTCTCGCCCTGCTCTGTGACCTTGATCTGCCCTTCGAGGGTCCCGTACGGCTGGGCGAGGATGGCCTCGTGCGTCGGGCCGCCACCCCGGCTCACCGTCCCGCCTCTGCCGTGGAAGAGCCGGAGGACGGCGCCGTGGCTCTGCGCCACGTCCCGGAGTTGCCGCTGGGCACGGTGGATCTCCCACTGCGACGTCGTGATGCCGGCATCCTTGTTGGAGTCCGAGTAGCCGAGCATCACCTCCTGCACGTCGCCCCGCAGCTCGACGATGCGCCGGTAGGCCGGCTCGCTGAGAAGCGCGTCCATGATCGGGCCCGCCTGGCGCAGCTCGTCGATGGTCTCGAAGAGCGGGACGAAGCCGATCCTTGCGACGCCGCTGTGCACGTCGATCAGCCCCGCCTCCCGGGCAAGGACGGCGGCGGCCAGGATGTCGTCGGGGCCGCGGGTCGTGGAGACCACGTAGCTCTCCACGGTATCGGGGCCGAAACGGTCGAGCGCGGTGCGGATGGCGTCGAAGGCCCCCATCGTGCGGGCTCTGTCGCCCTCCAGCGTGGTGGTGGGCCCGATCAGCGGGCGGCGGCTCGACAGCTCTCCCGCGAGGATCTCGTGTCGCTCGTCGGGCTGGAGGGTTGCGTACGGAGCTGGCAGCGCCCCCACCCGGTCGAAGAGCGCGCCCACCACCTCGTGGTGGGCCGACGCGTGCTCGCGGACGTCCATGGTCGCCATGCCGAACCCGAGCACGGCGGCGGTGCGCATGGCCCGGCGCAGCAGGCCGGCGAGCAGGTCGCCGCGGTTTTCCCGGAGGGACGCCTCCATCAGGCCGAGGTCCTCGAGCAGCGCCCCCGGGTCTGCGTACTCCTTCCCCGGCCGGTACGGCCCGGCGTCCCGGAGGCGCGCGGCGGTGTTGATCAGGCGCTGGCGGACGAGGCAGCACTTGAGGCGGTAGGGCTCCTCTGCGTGCAGGCGCCGGTAGGCCTCGAAGACCTCGGGCAGGGCCGCGTCGTCCTCCTTCAGGCTGGTCCCCAGCTCCTCGGAGATGCCGACGACCCGCACCGAGCTGCTGAGGTCCCGGTAGAGGTCGTCCACGATACGGACCAGGGCGGCGAGACCCCGCTCGTGCTGCGCCTGGAGGACCTCCAGCGTGACCGCCGCGGTGATGAACGGGTTGCCGTCGCGGTCCCCGCCCACCCAGTTGCCGAACCGCAGCGGACGGGCGCTCAGCGGGAGCGCGATGCCGAGCCGGGACAGTTCCCGGTCGAGGTCCTCCAGCAGGTCGGGCACGACCTCGCGGTACAGCTCGTCGAGGTAGAACAGGACGCTGGCCGCCTCCTCCAGCGGCTCCGGCTTGCCCTGGCGCAGCTCGTCGGTCTGCCACATGGCGTCGATGACCTCGGCGATCCGGCGGTCGGTGCGCTCGACGTCGGTGTCGGTAGTCGCCGTCGAGCGCTGGACCAGCAGCCGGGCCACCTGCCGCAGCTTGGTGAGCACGGAGCGCCGTGCTGCCTCCGTGGGATGGGCAGTGAAGACCGGGCGCATCTCGAGGTTGGCAGCGATCCGCTGGATCAGCTCCGGGCCCTCCCCGTCGTCGAGGATGCGGTCCACCGTCTGGCTGAGGCGGCCGACGCGGTAGTGCTGCAGGTCGGCGAGTTCCCCGACCTGGTGGACCTGCTGGGCGACCGTGGCGAGGCGGGAGTAGGCGGAGAACGCCCGGACCAGGCGGATCGTCGTCCCCAGGTCGAGGCCGTCCAGCATGGTCCGGAGCTCCTCAGCCGCCTGGAGCGACGCCGAGAGGGACCGCTCGGTCAGGACGCGGATGCGGCGCACGAGGGCGGGCAACTCGGGGCCCTCCTGCCGGGCGAGGGACTGCTCCAGGAGGTCGCCAAGCCGGCGGATGTCGGCACGCAGCGCGGCCTGGGGGTTGGCGCCGCTCCGCGGGTCGGGGGTCGAGAGGGCTTCGAGCCGGAGGGCACGGCCGGGCCCGAGTGCGGTCACCGCTCGTCTCGGCAGGCAAGGCGCATCCGTCCATACTGCGCGGGACAACCGGCGGCAATGTCACGCGCGTATGACGATCTGATGAACTTTGTACTCACGAGCCGCCCAGCAGATCCCGCGCCACGGCCGGCCAGAGCTCGGCGCACAGACCCAGGGACTCCTGGTCGATCCGCTCGTCGTCGCCGTGGACCCGAGCGGAGTACTCGGTGAAGCTGAGCCGCTCGCTGAACAGCCCGAACCCGTAGGAGGTCGTGCCGAGGCTCCGGAAGAACCTGGCGTCGCTGGCGCCCGTGGCCAGGAAGGGGACGACCCGCGCACCGGGGACCAGGCGCGACGAGACCCTGCTGAGGGAGTCCCACAGCGGCGTCTTCAGGGGGGAGCCCGTGGACGGATCGTGGGTGTCGACGGTGATCTCGATCGACCCGGCCAGGTCACCGAGGGCGTCGGCGAGCATGGTCTCCACCTCCCGCTCCGTCTGGCCGGGCAGCGTCCGGATGTCGAGCACGAGTTTGGCCCGGTCGGGGATGACGTTGGCCTTGGCCCCGGCCTCCATCATCGTCGGGGCGATCGAGGTGTGGGTCGAGGCGTGGACGAAGCGGGCGTAGGACGCGTCGGTGGCGGTCTCGCAGACCTGGTCGATGCCGGCCGGGTCGAGCAGCCCGCCGCTCTGCTCGGGGGACAGTTCCATCCCCTCCACGAAGCGGCGCCAGACATCGGGGACCACCGCCCCCGGACGGTAGTCGGAGAGGCGCCGGATGACCTCCGCGGCCTTGACCAGGGCGTTGTCACCCCGGAAGGGCCGGGAGCCGTGCCCGGGGGTGCCCCTCGCCCGGAGGGTGCACCAGTGGACGCCCTTCTCGGCGACCGTGACCGGCAGCTTGGGCCCGCCGCCCGAGGGCATCGGGAGTGCGAAGCCGCCGGACTCGGTAATGCAGTAGTCGGCGCGCACGGCGTCGCGCTCGTTCTCCACCAGCCACTCGGCGCCGTAGGTGCCACCGGCTTCCTCGTCGGCGACGGCGAGGTAGGCCAGGTCCCCCAACGGGCGGAACCCCTCCCCGGCCAGCCGCCGCACGGCCACGGCCATCGAGGCGGTGAGGCACAGCATGTCGATGGCTCCGCGGCCCCACACCTCGCCGTCGACGAGGTCGCCGCCGAAGGGGTCACGCTGCCAGTCGTCCTCGTTGACCGGGACGACGTCGGTGTGGCCCATGAGCAGCAGGCTCGGCGCGGCGGGGTCGGTCCCCTCCATGCGCGCGACGAGGCTCCCGCGCCCCGGCAGCGGCTCGTAGATCTCGACGTCCAGGCCGGATCCGTCGAGGTAGCCGGCGAGCAGCTCGGCGCTCTTCGTCTCGTTGCCCGACGTAGGGGATCCGTCGTTCACGCACGCGTTGCGGATGAGCTGCTGGGTGAGGTCGGTGACCTCGTCGAGGAGGTCGCTCATCGCGACGCCACCGCCGCGGGGTGCACAGCCGTCCAGCGGCCCCCGGTGCGATGGATCTGGACCGCGATCTGAAAGCAGCGGCTCACGATGTGGTCGGTGAGCACGTCGTCGACCGGTCCGCTGGACAGCACCCGGCCCCCGTTGAGCAGCAGGGCGTGGTCCGTCGTCACCGGCAAGTCCTCGAGGTGGTGCGAGACGACGACGCTCGCCAGGTCGGGCTCCTCGCCGGCGAGTTGCGCCAGGCCGGCGAGCAGGTCCTCCCGGCCGGCCATGTCGAGGCCGGCGGTGGGTTCGTCGAGCAGCAGCAGGCGGGGTGCGGGCATGAGGGCTCGGGCGATGAGCACCCTGCCGCGCTCGCCGTCCGAGCAGGTGCCGAACTCCCTGCCCACCAGGCGCGCCACGCCCATGACCTCCAGCAACCGCGCCACCCGGCGACGCTCGGGGGGGCCGTAGCGGTCCCAGAGCGGCTGGATGGTGCCGGTGGCGCCTGTGAGGACCACGTCCTCGACCGCCAACTCGGGGGGCGGCGGCCTGAGCGACGGGTTGACGAAGCCGATGAGTGGCCACAGGGTGCGGACGTCGACCTTGCCGAGGCGCCCCCCCAGGACGTCGACCGTCCCGGCGCTGGGGTGGCGCAGGCCGCCGGCGATGCGCAGCAGCGTCGACTTGCCCGCGCCGTTGGGGCCGAGGAGGGCCCAGTGCTCGCCGGGGGCGACATGCCAGTTGATGTCGTCGAGGAGCACGGTCTGCTCGGGCGTCCAGACGCGGACGCCGCTGACGGCGAGCAGGGCCGGCGCGCGCGGAACAGGATTGACGTCAGCGGACATGCGCCCAGCATGCCACGACGCCGGGCTGCCGCGGGGAGCGAGGGGCCGACGGGGCCGACGGGGCCGAGGGGGGCCGGCGGGAGCCGACCCTGTTCCCAGCCGAGCCGGTGCACAAACGCCAAACCCGATGACGTAATCAAAGGTTCACGGCTCCGTAACCGGTTGGAAATTCTTGGTCCCTAACCTAGGGCTGGTCCCGTATCCAAGTCTGTATCCAGATTCGTATGCAAGGTGGCCCCATGACCCTGCTCAGCGATCGCGTGCATCACGAACTCAAGCGTCGCCTCACGCTGTGGGAGTACCTCCCCGGTCAGCGCATGGGCGAGGAGGCCCTCGCCGCCGAGTTCGGCGTGAGCCGGACCCCCGTGCGTGACGCCCTCCGCCGGCTGGAGCAGGAGGGGTTTCTCGAGGACACCGAGGGGTGGACGGGTTACCGGGTGCGCAAGCCCGACCTCCCGCGGATGGAAGAGCTCTACGAGGTGCGCCTCTCCCTCGAGCAGGCCGCGGTGCGGCGGCTGGCGGCGGCGCCGGTCGATCCCGAGATCGACGAGCTGCTCAAGGCCTGGCAGCAACCCAAGGGAACGGCCCTCGTGCCGGATCCCGACATGGTCCACGCCGACGAGGCGTTCCACGAGACCCTGGCCCGGCTCGCCGGCAACAAGACCCTGTACACGATGCTGTGCTCGATCGACGAGCACATCCGGGTTATCCGCACCAACGACTTCCTGACGCCCAAGCGCATCTCCCAGACCTACCGGCAGCACCGGGGGATCCTGCTGGCCGTCCGGAAGGGCGACCCGGAGCTGGCCGTGGAGCGCCTGTCCGCCCACATCCAGGAGAGCCAGAGCTTCGTGCGGGAGGCCGCGGCCCGCGCGCTCGCCCGCATCCTTGCCCGCGACAGCGACCTGGCGGCCCGGCCGGAATCACCGGCCGCCGCCGGAAAGGATCGGTGACCTTGAGCACCGTCGCCACGGAAGTCAGGCCCACCCGGTCCGGAACACCACTGCTGGCGGTCGAGGGCCTCACGTGCCGGTTCGGCCAGGTCGTCGCCAACGACAGCGTCACCTTCCTGGTCCAGCATGCCGAGATCCACGCCGTGCTCGGCGAGAACGGGGCCGGCAAGAGCACGCTCATGAAGCTGGTGTACGGCGTCTACCACCCCGATGAAGGGCAGATGCACTTCGAGGGCGAAAAGGTGTGCATCGACTCGCCCGCCATCGCCCGGAGGCTCGGCATCGGCATGGTGTTCCAGGACCTGCGCCTCATCCCGGCGTTCACGGTCGCCGAGAACATCGCCCTGGGGTTGCCCCTCAAGGGCCCGCGCCTCGACCGGGGCAAGGTCTCGCGCCAGATCGTCGAGGCGGCCGAGCGCTACGGCCTCGCCGCGGAACCCGACGCACTCGTCCGGACCCTGTCCATCGGCGAGCGGCAACGGGTCGAGATCCTGAAGGCCCTCATGGCCGGCGCCAAGCTGCTGATCCTCGACGAACCGACGAGTGTCCTGGCTCCCCAGGAGGTCGACACCCTTTTCGTCGGCTTGGACAAGCTGCGCTCCCAGGGCCTCTCGGTGATCATCATCACCCACAAGCTCCACGAGGCCAGGGCCATCTGCGACCGGGTCACGGTGCTGCGGGGCGGCAGGGTGATCCTCTCGGCCGTGGACCCCGCCCCCATGAGCGACGGCGAGCTTGTCGACGCCATGGTCGGGCGGAGCGTCCCGGCTCTCCCGGCGGAGCGCCCCGCTACGCCGCCCGACGCCGCCACCGCCCTGGAGCTCAAAGGCGTCTCGGTCAAGGGCGATCGCGGACAGCTTGCGCTGACGGACGTGACGCTGTCCGTCCGCAAGGGCGAGATCCTGGGCATCGCGGGCGTGTCGGGCAACGGGCAGCGTGAGCTCTACGAGGTGGCACTGGGGCTGCGCCCCGCCGTCACCGGCTCGGTGAAGATCGGCAGCACCGAGGTGTCCGGCCCGGTGGCGGCCATCGAGGCCGGTGCGGTTGGGGTGCCGGAGGACCCGGTCGCCGACGCCGTCGTACCGGGCCTCAGCGTCGCCGAGCACATGGCCCTCGCCAATCTCAAGAGCTTCCGCAAAGGGCTCGGCATCGACTGGAAGTCGGTGCGGGACAGCCTCGGATCGTTGGAGGAGAAGGCCCAGCTGCGGATGCAGGGTGCGGAACGCACGCTGGCCGACCTCTCCGGCGGGAACATCCAGCGGGTCATGCTGACCCGGGCCCTCGCCACGCCGGGGCCCTTCGTCGCCGCCGCCTACCCGAGCCGGGCCCTCGACGTCGCCACCACGCGCCGCACCCAGGAGCTCCTGCTCGAGCAACGGGCGGCCGGGGCCGGGGTCCTGTTCATCTCCGAGGACCTCGACGAACTGATGGAACTGTCCGACCGCATCGCCGTGCTGCACAGCGGCTCGGTGGCGGGGGTGGTCGTGCCAAAAGAAACCGACCGTTACGAAATCGGTCGGCTGATGCTGGGGGGAGGTGGGGAGCATTAGAGTCATCAGTTCGGCGTTGCGTCCACCGAAGCTGCGGTCTGCCGGCCGTGAAGCGGGACGCCTTGCCCTGGCGTTCGTCGGGGCACTGACGGTCTTCGGGGCGTTCGTCATCGCGAAGGGGGCCAACCCCCTGACGGTCTACTCGGACATGGTCCGGTCGACGTTCTTCAACTCCAACTCGGTGGCCGGCGTCCTGGTCAAGGCCTGCCCGCTCATCCTGGCCGCCCTTGCCGTCGCGGTGCCGGCCCGGGCGGGGCTGGTGAACGTCGGCGGTGAGGGGCAGATCGTCATCGGAGCGGTGGCCGCCGGCGGGGTGGGACTTGCGCTCGACACCCACGTGTCCGGTGGCATGGTCATCATCCTGATGCTCCTGGCGGGTGCGGCGGCCGGGGCCATCTGGGCCGGCATCGCCGGCGTGCTTCGCCTGACGTTGCGGGTCAACGAGGCCATCAGCACGCTGCTCCTCAACTACGTGGCCATCGACATCCTGCTGTACCTCATCTACCAGCCCTGGAAGGACCCGCACGGATCGGGGCAGCCGGTGACCCGGCAGCTCGCCGTGCCCGCCCGGCTGCCGCTGGTCGGTGGCACGCAGGTCCACGTCGGCATCTTCATCGCCATCATCGCCACCCTGGTGATCTGGTTCCTGATGGAGCGGACGTCGTGGGGCTTCCGCCTCCGCGTGGTCGGCGGCAACAGCGAGGCGGCCCGCCGGGCCGGCCTGCCGGTGAACAAGCTGCTCCTGTCGGCCATGCTGGTCGGTGGGGCGCTCGCCGGCCTGGGCGGCATGGTGCACTTCGCCGGCGCCGAGCTGCAGCTGCGGGCCGGCATGACGGCGAACCTCGGCTACATCGCCTTCCTGGCGAGTTGGCTCGCCCGCCATAAGCCGATCAATGTGGCAATCGCGGCGCTCCTGCTGGCGTCGATCGCCGTGGCCGGAGACAGCCTCCAGATCAATTCGGGTCTTCCGGCCGCCACGGTCAACGTCCTCATGGGCCTCGTGCTCGTCGCCGTCATGGGCGGCTGGGAACTGCGCAGGAAGGCGGTGGCCGCATGAGCCTCGTCCTGGATGTTGCGGCCGGCGCCGTCGGCGGTGGGACCTCGATCCTCTACGCCGCCCTCGGGGAGACGATCTCGGAGCGTGCCGGCGTCATCAACCTGG
The DNA here is from genome assembly GCA_035636055.1 of Actinomycetota bacterium. Lineage (GTDB taxonomy): Bacteria > Actinomycetota > CADDZG01 > JAHWKV01 > JAOPZY01 > JAOPZY01. Next base: position 12,078 of record DASPZW010000310.1, on the reverse strand, counting down.
GCACCGAGGGCTGCATGCTCGTCGGCGCCCTCACCGGCTACGCGGTGGCCGCCATGACGGGCAACCCGTGGTTCGGCGTTGTCGCCGGCGCGGGGGCCGGGGGTGCACTCGCCGCCCTTCACGCCATGCTCGTCATCGAGCGCAAGGCGAGCCAGTTGGCGTCCGGACTCGTCATGCTCTTCGTCGGCCTCGGCATCACCTCACTGTTCGGGGGGAGCTTCGTCAGCCGGACCATCAACGCCTTCACCCCGATCGCGCTCCCGGGCCTGTCGAAGATCCCGGGCCTCGGCAAGGTCCTCTTCGACCACGACGCGCTCACGTACCTCTCGTTCCTGATGGCCCCGGCCATCTGGTGGCTGCTGTTCCGTAGCCGCTGGGGTCTCCTCATCCGGGGGGCCGGCGAGCGCGGCGAGGTGCTGGCCGCCTACGGCTACTCCCCGAAAACGATCCAGTACCTGGCGGTCGTCGCCGGCGGGGCGCTGGCCGGCGTCGGTGGGGCCCAGCTGTCCACCGCCTACACCAACTCATGGTTCGAGGGGATGACGGCAGGGCGGGGATTCATCGCGGTGGCCCTGGTGATCTTCGCCGCCTGGGACCCGCTGAAGGCCATCGCCGGGGCGTACCTCTTCGGTGCCGCCCTGGCACTGTCGCCGGCACTGCAGGCCCGGGGCTACGCCCTGAACCAGTTCGCCCTCGACGCCCTTCCCTACGTCATCACCGTCCTGGTGCTGGTGGTCCTCTCCCGCAAGCGGCTGCACGCCGCACCGGAGGGCCTGATCCGCACCCTGGCGAACGCACCGGTCCGATAGCAGGTCTTCGTTCACGCAGAACATCACGCAGAACCAAGGGGGAGGAACAGCGGCATGAGAGCAAGACGAATGATGGCAGCAGTGGGCGCAGCGGTCGCCCTGTTGGGGGCAGCGTGTTCAAGCAACACGACGGCCGGGACGGCCGCGCCCACGGGCAGTTCCGGCAGCACCGCGGCGCCGGGCCTCGGCGGGACCGCCGTCGGGTTCATCTTCGTCGGCCCGAAGAACGACTACGGGTACAACCAGGCCGCCTATGACGGCAGCCAGGCCGTGAAGGCGGCGTTCCCCAACCTCAAGGTGCTGACCGCTGAGAACGTGCCCGAGGACGACAACGCCACCCGGGTCATGAACAGCATGGTGAGCCAGGGGGCAAAGATCATCTTCGCCACCTCCTACGGGCACCTGAACCCCGCCGAGCAGGTCGCGGCGGCGCATCCCGACGTGGTCGTCGTGCAGCAGGGCAACATCATCACCGGCACGGTCGCGCCGAAGAACATGGGGACCTACTTCGGCACGGTGTACGAGCCGGTCTACCTGGCGGGCATCGCAGCGGGGAAGGCAACGAAGACCAACAAGCTGGGCTACGTCTACGCCTTCCCCATCTCGCAGTCGATCGACAACATCGATGCCTTCGAGCTCGGGGCACAGTCGGTGAACCCGGCAGCCAAAACCGTCGTGGTCAACACGTCGGCATGGTGCGACCCGGGCAAGCAGACGCTGGCCGCCAACAACCTGCTGTCCCAGGGCGTCGACGTCATCACCCAGCACCAGGACTGCACGGCCACCATCATCAAGGCGACCGAGGCGGCGGGCAAGTACTCGGTCGGCTATCACGCCGACGCCTCCGCGCTCGCCCCCAAGGGCTGGCTGACCGGGTCGGAGTGGAACTGGGGCCCGCTCTACACCGACATCGTCAAGACGATCCTGGCGGGCAACTTCACCGGCAGCAAGTACAACGCCAACTACCGGGTCGGCTACAAGACCGGCGACAACCCGTTCGTGCAGTCGAAGTTCGGACCCTCCGTGACCGACGAGACCAAGACGCTCATGGCCACGGCCAAGGCCAACCTGGCCAAGGCTGACTTTTCCCCCTTCAAGGGACCGGTCATGGACCAGAGCGGCTCGGTCATCCCCGGGTTCGAAGCGGGGAAGGTGCCCGACTACGCCACGATCGAGAACCTGACCACGTTCGTGCAGGGCATCGTCGGCCAGATCCCGAAGTCCTGACCAACCGACGGGTCTGAAGGATCTGCGGATCGAGGAAGGGTGATTGCCCATGAGGGACGAGGTCGAAGGCACCGCACCGTATCCATGGCCATGGGACGGCCCGCTTGACCCGTCCCGGCTTGCCCTGGTGGCCGTCGGCTGCCAGCGCTGGTGGGCCGACCGCACGTCGGAGGTCGAACGTGCCCTGGCGGCGCTGGACCGCACCGCCAGGGCGGTGAGGGACGCGGGGGGGCTGGTCGTGCTCGTCCGGCACGGCCGGCCCACCGGGCCCGCACGGCGGCGGAGCCTCCTGCCCCGTCCCGGTGAGGTGGGCTGGGAGCCGGTGACCACCCGGGTGCGCGGCGACGTCGTGGTGGATGCCTCCGGCGTCGACGCGTTCTTCGGCAGCAGCCTCGACGCCGACCTCCGGTCGCTGGACCGCGACACGCTGGCGATCGGTGGCCTGGGGTTCGAGACCGCCGTCTACTCGACGATGACCGGCGCCAACGACCGTGGGTACGAGTGCCTGGCGCTGATCGACGCAAGCGCGCCACACGAACCGGCCGTCGCCGAGCGGGCGGTCTCCAGCATCACGATGTCGGGCGGCATCTTCGGGGCCGTCGGTACGAGCACGGCGCTCTGCGCCGCGCTGGCAGGAAGGCCACAACTGCGAAAGGAGACGGCATGATCTACGGAGCGGTCGAGGCCGATCCCTACCCCTGGCCCTACGACGGGGCCATCGACCCGGCGCACACTGCGCTGATCTGCATCGACTGGCAGACGGACTTCTGCGGGCCGGGCGGCTACGTGGACTTCATGGGCTACGACCTGAAGCTGACCCGGGCGGGCCTGGAGCCGACGGCCGCGGTGCTCGCCGCGGTGCGGGAACGAGGCTTCATGGTGGTGCACACCCGGGAGGGCCACCTGCCCGACCTCGTGGACTGCCCCCCGAACAAGCTGTGGCGTTCCAAGCGCATCGGCGCGGGGATCGGCGATGCCGGCCCGTGCGGGCGGATCCTCGTCCGGGGCCAGCCGGGCTGGGACATCGTGCCCGAGGTCTACCCCATCGAGGGCGAGGTGATCATCGACAAGCCCGGCAAGGGCTCGTTCTACGCCACCGAGCTGGACCTGATGCTGCGGACACGGGGCATCACCCACCTGATCTTCACCGGCATCACGACGGACGTCTGCGTGCACACCACGATGCGGGAGGCCAACGATCGGGGCTACGAGTGCCTCTTGCTGGAAGACTGCACCGGCGCCACCGATTACAGCAACTACCTCGCCGCGCTGCAGATGGTCAAGATGCAGGGCGGGGTGTTCGGCGCCGTCGCCCACTCCGATGCCCTTCTGGCGGCGCTGTCACCCGCTTGAGGGCCACGTGAAGCCCCCGGGTAGCCGGGGTAGGGAGGCGGTCAACGCGGCGTTGGTGGCGATCGCCGGCTACCGCCCGTCTCGCCGGGAACGGCCGCCTGCCTTCGACTACCGGCCTCCCGGAGGTCCCGACGCGGGCAGGGCGGTCCCGCCGGGACCGGACGGCGCGCTCCGGCGCGAGCGGGGCAGCATCGCGGCCGCGGCCGACGACCTGCGGCGTGGGCACACGACGAGCCGGCACCTCGTCGAGCGGGCCATCGACGCCATCGCCCGGCGCGACCCCCAGCTCAGCGCCGTCGTTCACCTCATGGGCGGCGAGGCCCTGGACGCGGCAGACGCCTGGGACGCCGAGCTTGCCGCAGGACGCGACCGCGGGCCGCTCCACGGCATCCCGGTGACGGTGAAGGACATCATCCACGTGGCGGGAGCGCCGACGCGTGCGGGGTCCGCCGTCTTCGAGGAGGTCCCCGACGCCGACTCCGAGGCGGTCGCCCGGCTGCGGGCCGGTGGCGCCGTCATCCTCGCCAAGGTCTCGACGCACGAGTTCGCGCTCGGCGTCACCACCCCGCAGAGCCGCAACCCCCACGACGAGTGCCGCATCCCGGGGGGCTCGAGTGGTGGCTCCGCGATCGCGGTGTCGACCGGGATGGGACTGGGGTCGCTCGCCACCGACACCCGGGCGTCCATCCGGGTACCCGCAGCCTTCTGCGGGGTCGTGGGGTTCAAGCCGACATTCGGGGCCGTCCCCACGAGCGGCATCGTCCCGAACTCCTGGACCATGGACCACGTGGGGCCCCTGACCAGGACCGTGGGCGACGCCGCGGCGTTCCTCGACGTGCTCACTGCCGGTCGCAGCCGGCTCCGGCCCTGGGTCGGGTCACCAGTTGCGGGCCTGCGCATCGGGGTACCCGAGTCGACCTTCGACTGCGCCGACCACGAGGTTGCGGTGGGCGTGCGGGCAGCGCTCGCCATGGCGGAGGGCCTGGGGTGCACGGTGCGCACGGCCTCCCGGCCGTCGGCCGAGGACCTCGACAGCGCCAACGCCGTCGGGATGATCGTGAGCCGCTGCGAGGCCGCCACGTTCCACCGGGGCCTCGGTGCCGACCGCTCGCAGTACTGGGAGGAGGTCGCCGACCAGCTCGGCGCGGCCGAGGGCATTCGTGCCATGGACTACCTCGACGCCCAGCGCATGCGGGCCGACATGACCGAGGACCTGCTCGCATCGTTCGAGCACCACGACATCCTGGCGATGCCGACGGTGCCGGTCGTTGCGCCCCTGGTGGAGGACTTCGCCCGCTACCTGGTGATCCTGTCCCGCACCACCACCCTGTGGTCGCTCACGGGGTTCCCAGCGATCTCGGTGCCGTGTGGCTTCGTGCGCGGGCTGCCCTACGCCATCCAGCTCGTGGCTCCCCCGTGGCGGGAGGACCTGCTGGTGGCGCTCGGGAGCGCCGTGCAGCGGGCCACGATGGGAAGCGCCCTCGGCCTGGAACCTGCCACGGCGCTGGCCCGGGACGATGTGGCGTAGGCCGGCGGGTGGAGCCTCGGGAGCCTCGGAAAAAAACGCGCGTATACGCGTGTTTTTTTCAGACCTCGGGAACACGTACAAGAAGGCAGTCAGGGAGCAGATACACGCCTGCTGACCTGCCTCGAAGGTGCGAATCGCAATGTCGGTGGCAAATGCAGAGGACCGGCGAGCGAGCGACGGAGCGGCACACGGTTCTCAAGCTCGGTGGCTCGGTCCCCGGCGGCGCGATCCCGACCGTCGGAGCAACACCCCACCGCTCTGGCAGCATGAAGCGAACCTACTAGTGCGGCAACTTCAGGTGCCGGCCGGCTCCCGGGATCGAGGGGGTGCGGCGGCTGGTACCGGCCGGTACCCCGCGCTCGGGTCGCCAGCTCGCCGGCGCGGGATGACACGCACCCGGACCGTGGTGCCCTCGCCCGGATGGCTGTCCACCTCCAGCCGGCCGATGATGCGCCGTGCCCGCTGGCTCATGGTCTGCAGGCCAAGGTGCCCGGGACGGGGAAGGGTGGGATCGAACCCGCAGCCGTCGTCGGTGATCTCGAGGAGCAGTTCCTCCGGCGAGGTACCCTCGGTCGCGCCGGGCCCCGGCGGCGGCACGAGGCTGATGCGGACCCTGGTCGCGCCGGCGTGCTTCATGACGTTGTGGAGCGCCTCCTGGCCGATGCGGTACAGCTGCTCCTCGGTGATCGGGTCGAGGTCGATCCGCTCCTCCGGGGCATCGACCTCGACTCCGAAGCCATCGCGGGCGGCGATCCCGGCCGCCTGCTTGCGCAGGGCCGCGACGAGGCCCTCTTCCCGCAACGCCCCCGGCCTGAGCTCGAAGATGAGTGCCCGCATCTCCGCAAGGGCCCCGTTGGTGAGCTCGCGCATCCTGGCCAGGTGGTGGGCCAGCGCCCCCGACGGGTCGAGACCCTCTTTCTGGAGGGTCAGCTCTGCGGCGCGGGTCTGCAGGGTCATCGAGAAGAGGATCTGGGAGATCGAGTCGTGCAGTTCGCGGGCGAGGAATGTTCGCTCCTCCAGGGCGACCCTGCCCTGCATCTCGGCGAGGATCTGCTCGTTCTCCTCGGCCAGGTGGTCCTGGAAGCCCTTGAGCGCGGAGGCCATCTGGTTGACCGCTCGGGCGATCCGCCGGAATTCCTCCGGCCCGTCCACCCGGGCGCGAGCGGCGAGTTCGTGGTTGGCGATGCGGTCCGTGGTGGCGAGGATCTCCGCCAGGGGGCGGAGCAGGAGCCGGCGGAAGCGGCGGCGCTCGACGAGCGTGACGGCGATCAGCGCCCCGCCGATGACGACGATGACCGCCAGCATGATCGCGAGGCTGTCGCCGGCCCGGCGGCTCAGGGTTGCCCGTTCGGCTTCCACCTTGTCGAGCAGCGTCTGCTCGCTGCGGCGGTAGGCGTCGAAGAGGGCCCGTCCCTGGTCGAGGAAGGCTACGAGCGCCGTCGGCCCCGCCGGCGGCTGGTTCAAGGCGGGAGCCGCCCATTTGGTCGCCCAGTCGGCCTGGGCCTTGCGCATGGCCTGCAGCAGGCCGGCGACCTTCGGGTCGGCACCGAGGTCGCGGTTCGCCGCGTCGTTCTGCTTCGACAGCGCCGCCACACCGTGCTCGTACACGTCGAGCAGGCTCTGATCGCGGGTGAGGAGGTAGCCCCGCAAGCCGGCCTCCTCGTCGATCATCGCCGCGTCGGCAAGGTTGAGGGCGTGCTCCCCGGAGGTGTACCGAAGGGCGGGTGGGCGCAGCACCACCAGGATGTAGGTGTTCAGTGCGGCGAGCACCACCGCGACGATCGCGATCCCTACCACGACCCAGCGGCAGGCGAGGGTGAGGCTGTCGGCGATGCTCGTTGCCGGGCCGTGCCCGCGGGGTATGTCCGGCGCAGGGTTCGCAGTGCTCGCAGGGCTCGGAGGTCCGAGCCCGGGAAGCTCAGCCATCGGGGACGCCCGCGAGGCCATCGATCACCCCTTCGCGTACCGCCCACAGGGCGGCTTGCGTCCTCGAGGGGAGGCCGAGCTTGATCAGCATGTTGCTCACGTGCGTGCGGGCGGTGCGCTCGCTGATCATCAAGGTCCTGGCGATCTCCCGGTTGGACATACCCGTGGCGACCAGCCGCAACACCTCCCGCTCGCGGTTGGTCAGCATCTCGGCGGTCTGGGGGCGCGGCGTGCGCAGCGACTGGGAAAGCTGCTTGGCCACCGTCGGCTCCAGGTGCACCTCCCCGCGGTGGGCCGCCCGGATCGCGGCAGCCACCTGGTCGGCCTCGGCGTCCTTGAGCAGGTAACCCTCTGCCCCGGCCTGCAGTGCGCCGTGCACCCGCTCGGGCTCCGCGAAGCTCGTGAGGGCGATGACCTCCACCTCGGGGTGGCGCTGGCGCAGGATCCTGGTGACGGCGATCCCGTCCATGCCCGGCATGACGAGATCCATCATCACGACGTCCGGCGCTGCCCCGTCCGCGGACATGGCGCCGATCAGGTCGAGGGCCTCCTCCCCGCCGCCCGCCTCTCCCACCACCTCGATGTCGTCGACGAGTTCGAGGTAGGCCTGCATCCCCCGGCGGACCACACTGTGGTCGTCGACGAGGAAGACGCGGATGGGAGGGACGGTGGGAGCACCGTCGCAGTCAGAACCCAAAGGCGTCTCAGCGGCTGGCGGCATCGCTGCGTCCATGGTCTCACCTCCCACCGCGGTCGAGTGCCACCCGTCCCCCGGATGTTCAAGAGTGTCGCAGCACGGCGGCGGGCCGTCATGGGACGACCGACCCGGGGACCGGCAAGACATATGACCCACAGCTGTTTTGTTCGGGGATCGCAGTCGAAACTTTGAGTACATTCCGTCGCGCGTCGTAGAACGACGGCTTTTACTCACAGAGGTTCCAGCCCCTGGGACCGGGACTCAGTGCCCGGTCAGGAATGCTTGCAGGCCGGCGGCCAAGGCCTGCGCGGCCCGTTGCCGGAAGCCTGGGTCTTCCAGGAGGGCGGCATCGGCGGCATCACGCATATTGCCCGTCTCGATGAAGACCTTGGGAACCGTGGAGAGGTTCAAACCGCCCAGGTCGCTGCGCTGGTCGAGGGCCGCGTGGCCGATGTAGGTCGAGTAGGGGACCCCGGTGCCCGCGGCGTAGGCGCTGCGGACGTCGAGGGCGAGCCGCAGCGACGGGGCGGCGATGGCGGCGGTGAGACCGGGCAGGCTGGCCGGGTAGATGACGTGGAAGCCACGCCCCGTGGTCGAGCCGTCGGCGTGGATCGAGATGGCGACGTCGGCGTGCGCCTGGTTCGCGATGGCCGCGCGCTGGTCGATGCACGGCCCCCACCCGCTGTTGTCGGCACGCGTCAGGACCACCCTGGCGCCCGCCGCCGAGAGGAGGGAGGCGAGACGCTGCACCACGTCCAGGTTGTAGGCCGCCTCGCTGTACCCGTCCCTCGTGGCGGTGCCGGTCGTGTCGCACGCCTTCGTCCCGTTGCCGATGTTCACGAGCCGGTTGATCTCGGCGGTGTGGGCGTAGTTCTGGCCGTTGTGGCCGGGGTCGATGGCAACGACCCTGCCGGCGAGGCCGCCGGTGGGTAGGGGGCCCAGGCCCCTCGTGGCCGCGGTGGGGAGCGGAGCTGGCGACGTGGTCGCCTTCGGGAGCGCTGTCGGGGCAGGCGCCAGCGGGGGAGCAGGCCTCGCCGGCAGGGTCGGGCTGGAGCTCGGTGCCACGGTGGGGGGAGCTGGGGTGGTGACGGTGGCGGTCGGGCCTGCAGGTGAACTCGTGGGCGGGAGGCGCTGCGAGGACCGGCTGCAGGCACCGAGCAGGAGCGTTGCCGCCACGAGGGCCGACCTCGCGCGCCGCGACGAGCACATCATCGTCACCAGCATGACCTTTGAGCGAGGATGGGGCAGGTCATCATGAGCAGCCACTTCCGGCCGGTCCCCCCCCGAACGTTGCCGTTCGTTGCGGCCCTCGCCCTCGTCCTTGGCACCGCCTGCGGGACCAGCCCGGGCGCCGCAGCGCCTGCGGCAACGCGAGGGGCGACCGGGACCGTCTCGCCCGGAACGCCCGGCTCCCCCACCGAGACCGCCACGCCGGCACCCTCGCCCTCACCGGCGGCTTCGGCCCCCCCGGCGGCCGCTCCCGCGACCTCCCTCCCCCGACCGGCGCCCCCTTCCCCACCGGCCACGATGGCTGTCCCAACTGGCGCGCCTCCCGTGCCGGTCAGGACGCTGGTCCTCGGGCAGTCGGTCAAGGGCCGTCCCATCACCGCCGTCGAATTCGGCGACCCCGCCGCGGCGCGCACCCTGCTGGTCGTCGGCTGCATCCACGGCAACGAACCTGCCGGGATCGCCGTCGCCCGGCGGCTCGAGCAGCTCGCCCCACCCCAGGGCACGGCGGTGTGGGTCATCGAGGTCCTGAATCCCGACGGGCTCGCCGCCGGGACCCGGCAGAACGCCGACGGGGTCGATCTCAACCGCAACTTCCCGTACGCCTGGCAACCCCTGGATGCCCGGGGCGGCCTGATGTATTCGGGTCCGTCGGCCCTCTCCGAGCCGGAGTCGAAGCTCGCCGTCGACTTCCTCGACAAGGTGCGGCCCACCGTGACCATCTGGTATCACCAGCACGAGGACCTCGTGGACCTGTCCGGCGGCGATGCGTCGATCGAGACGCGCTACGCGTCGATGGTCGGGCTCAGGACCCAGCAACTGCAACGGTACCCGGGCAGCGCGACCTCATGGGAGAACCACATGTTCGCGGGCACGACCGCCTTCGTCGTCGAGCTACCGGCCGGATCACTCACCCCCGCCGCCGCGACCCACCACGCGATGGCTGCGCTCAAGAGCGCCTGACTCAGTTCCCCCCGCCCTGACCACCGTGGTTGCCCGAGGAGGGCGACGGGGTGGGCGTGGGGCTGGCATTGCCGGAGACCCCCGAGTGGCCCGAGTCCGAGCCGGGGGTGGGGCTGGAGGTGGGGGCCGGCGACGGGGTCGGTGAGGGGCCCGACCCCGAATGGTCGTCGCCACCTCCCGGAACCGGGCCGGTGTTCGAAACGGCGGCCGTGGCGGTGTCGATCGACCGCTGGCAGGCGGCGTCGGGCTTGGTGCCTGCCGCGACGCGCACGGTGACGGCGGTCTCGTCTTGCGCCACCAGCGAGACGAACCTGGATCGCTGGGCGTCGTTGAAGCCGAGACCGGCGGCGATCGTCTCCGCGTAGACCACGCAGTTGCCGTGCGTGGCAACGGTTGCGGCGCTGCCGCCTTCCTGGCTCCCGTCGCCACCCCCGCGGTGGTGGTCGCCCCCCGCCGCGGAGGACGAGGTGGGGGCCACAGCACCCGCCGGTGACTCCGTCGAGTCGTCGTGGCGGCCGCGGCCGTTGGTGGCGGTCGGGGCCGCGGCGGGCGAGGCCACATGCGTTGAGCCGGAGGCCCCTGAGGTCGCCGGGAGGCCACGTGGGGTCGCGGTGCCGGGCCCGGAGGGCCCGGACGGCTTGTCGCTGGCCGGCAGGGTGATACCGACGCCCGAGGCGGCCTGGGCGACCACCCGTTGGATCGGCGCCGGCAGGTCGCCCCTGGCCGCGAGGCCACCGGTGGCTGCCGCGGCGGTGATGGCGATGCCGGTGAGCGACATGGTCACGGTCGCCACAGAGACACCGAAGACCGTCCTCCGGCGCCACCGGGAGACGAGGGGAGCCGCGGAGGCGCGAGGGGCCACGGCGGGTGCCGTTGCGCCGCCGGCCGCCTCGCGTGCGGCTGCGGCGGCCGCCATGACGTGCCGGCGCGTGGCGTCCGGCGAGGGCGGGGCGACATAGGCCGCCTCGACGCCCTGTACGAACGCGGCGAGGTCGTCGAACCCGTCGGCGTTCGGCCGTTTGCCGGATAGCAAACGGTCGATGTCCTCGTCTCGGAGGCCCGGAAGATCCTTCATGTCACCTGAGTCAGCGCCGAGTCGGGTCAAAGGGGTACCACCGCCCTTTCCATGAGCCGCTTGACGGCGGCGAGCCCCCGGCGCTGGAGCGCCTTCACGGCCCCGGGCGACTTGTTGAGGGCATCGGCGACCTCGGTGACGGTGAGGCCACCGATGATCCGCAGGAGGAGGACATCACGCTGGTCACCCGCCAGCCGGTCGACCAACGTGCGGATCCGAGCGGTCGTCAGGGACTGCAGCGCCTCGTCCTCGACGTTGCCCCCGACGGTCCCCCCGACGGCGCCCCGGGCGGTGGTGCCGGCGATGACCTCCCCGGCGACGGGCTCCGAGGGCCGGCGGCTCTGGTAGCGCAGTTGGTCGAGCATGCGGTGATGCGCGACCGTCAGCACCCACGAGCGGAATGAGCGCTCGCCGCCGGTGAAGCTGCCCAGGTCCCGGGCGACGGCGAGGAAGACCTCGCCCACTACGTCCTCCGGCTCCCGGCAGCCGCGGCTGCGGAGGTAGCCGTGCACGAGCGGGGCAAGGTCCCGGTACAGGGCCTCCCAGGCCCAGTCGGCACCGACCCGCGCCGCGGCCAGGACCGATTCGAAACTCTCACCCAACGCCAACCGTTTTCTCCTCGGGTCCTCCGCCCGCACCCGGTCTGCACTGTATGTCGGTTGGCAAGCCCGCCGGGATTGAGCGTGTGCGGGAAGATAGTTCCACGTGACTACCGCCTATGCTGGGGGCGATGAGCCGGAGCGAGGTGGAGGCGCAGTACACCCGGGGCGACGTCCTGTCGGGCATCCTGGCGGCCCTGGCGGCCGCGGGGAAGGACCCCGAGCACATCGGGCCGGATGATCTGGTCATGGTCGAGGAGTTCCATACCCTCGGGCCGGCGGCCACCGCCGCCCTGGCCGAGGCGGCGGGGCTCGGGGCCGGCGACCACGTCCTCGACGCCGGCTGCGGCATCGGGGGCCCGGCTCGCCACATCGCCCGGTCCCACGGCTGCCGGGTGACGGGCGTCGACTTCACCGCGAAATACTGCGAGGCGGCGGTGGCGCTCACGCGGCGATCGGGGCTTGCCGGACAGGTGAGCATCGTCTGCGGTGACGCGACCGCACTCCCCTTCCCGGCCCGAGCCTTCGACGTCGCGTGGACGCAGCACGCCTCGATGAACATCGCGGACAAGGCAGGCCTCTACGGGGAGCTCCGGCGGGTGGTGCGCCCCGGCGGGCGCCTGGCCTTCTTCGACGTCGTCGCCGGCCCGAACCAGCCGATCCCCTTCCCCATC